>JBCCNE010000016.1:0-22631 GCA_039026015.1 Cyanobacteria bacterium P01_C01_bin.70
GGCCCTCGGCGAGACCGATCGCCCCAATGGCTGGCGGACCAATAAGGCTAATGGTGGCATTCTGATGGATATCACGACCAATGAGGTCATTGTGCGCGGGTTGTCGATGCCTCACTCGCCGCGCTGGTATCGCGATCGCCTTTGGGTTTTAGAATCTGGGCGCGGTACGCTAGCGCAGGTCGATCTGGTTACAGGCACATTAACCACAGTCGTCGAACTCCCTGGCTTTACGAGGGGCATCGACTTTTGGGGTGACTTAGCCTTTATTGGCCTTTCTCAAATTCGAGAAACTGCTGTGTTTAGCGGGATTCCCCTCACCCAAACCTTAACGGAGCGAATTTGCGGCGTGTGGATGGTCAACATTGTCAGTGGTGAGGTTGTAGCATTTCTCAAGTTTGAGGATGCGGTTCAGGAAATTTTTGCGGTGTCGGTTTTGCCGGGACTACGCTTTCCCGAATTGGTTGAGCATGACGATGAGATTTTGCTCAGTAGCTCCTATGTTTTGCCGGATGCTGCGATGGCTGAGGTGGCATCCTCAACGCCGAATCAGCCCTCTGCCGATCGCTATTTCGAGCAGGGGTGTGCCTACTACGAAGCCGGGGAGCGGGAAGCGGCTGTAGCCGCTTTGCAGCAGTGCCTAACTGTGCAGCCAGATTACCTGCCCGCCCGCTATAACCTAGGGGTCATTTTGGGAGAACTGGCACGCTACAAGACAGCGATCTCTTACTTGCATCAGGTGATTGCTGCCGATGCACGTCATGCTGATGCCCACAAAAGCCTGGGCCATTTATATAGTCAACAAAACCAAGTGAAACAGGCCCGCTGGCACTATGAACAAGCGGTTCGCATCCGCCCTCAAGATGCCCAAGCCCATTACAACTTAGGTATGACGTGCCTAACCGCAGGAGACTTTGAGACCGGCTGGGCCGAATGTGAATGGCGGTGGCAAACCGCTGAGTTTACCCCATTCAACTGCCCTCAGCCCCGCTGGCAGGGGCAACCGCTGCCGCAGCAAACGTTGCTTATTCATACTGAGCAAGGGGCGGGAGACGCGATTCAATTTGTTCGCTATGTGTCTTGGGCAGCCGCGCACTGTCAGCGGGTGATATTAGTGTGCCCTGCTCCCCTCTTGCCCTTGCTGGAAAAGCTGCCGGGCGTTGATCAGTGTCAAACGTCTGGTGAGATCGCCCTGAACGCCTTTGATGCCTATGTGCCGCTGATGAGCTTACCTTATCTGGCCCGGACGACGGTCGAGACGATTCCTGCACAGGTGCCTTATCTGCAGGCGGATGCTAGCCGTTGTCCCTTGCCGAGTCAGAAAAAGACTCGCCGAGTCGGCATCGTTTGGGCGGGGAGCCCGACGCATGGGAATGATCGACAGCGATCGACCCAACTCCCCGACTGGCTGCCCGTTCTGCGCGTTCCTGGCATTGAGTTTTTCAGTTTGCAAAAAGGGCCGCAAGTACAAGCTTTGGCTGACTTACCCCAAGATATCAATGTCCAAAACTTAGATGCGGTCATTCATGATTACGCTGACACGGTATCGGTTGTGGCTCAGTTAGATTTGGTCATCGGTGTTGATACTTCTGTCATCCATGTGGCCGGGGCTTTGGGGCTTCCCTGCTGGACTTTGTTGTGCTACTCCCCCGACTGGCGCTGGTTCACCCCCCGAACCGATTCTCCCTGGTATCCAACCATGCGGCTGTTTTGGCAAACTCAGCCAGGGGATTGGACAGGGGTTTTTGAACAAGTCGCGATCGCCCTTGGGCACACTTCCTGAGGTGCTTTTACAGAGTCTTCTTGCCCTCAACCGTCACATCTATGCAACTATTTGCCAACCAACCTCTGGGGTCACGGCCACACATTGCGGTGTTGGGCTCCCACAAGCTTGGCAACTTCGTGGTGACGACACCCTTGCTGCGAGGGCTGAAGGAAAAATATCCCCGTTGCACGCTCGATTTCTTTGGCAGCGATCGCACCGCCGAGTTTGAGCGCCAGCTCACCACCATCAACTGGCGCGTGACTTTGCATACCGACACTCCAGAACTGGACCTAACCCTGATGGCGGCAATCGAGGAACGACGGCAGCAGATTGGCTCCTACGACTTGGTGATCAACTGCGATGGTTACAGCGATCGCACCCAGGCCATCATTCCCTGCCTACAGCCCACTTACTTGATCGGTCGGCTCGCTCCATTAGCTCCTGACTCTAGGCAGAACGATACCCAGCATCTGGTTCAGGCAATCTTGCAAGACCCTGACTGGAACAGTTCCACCTTTGTGCAAACCTATGAGCCGCTCGTGCAGAGCAACTATATGGCTGAAATCCTCTGTCGGTTGGCCTCTGTAGAGACGAACTTTACACAGCTGGATTTACCAACCCAGCCCCCCCCTTTCTCAGTACCCGATGTCCTCATCCATGTGACGGCTAGCCGTGCGGCCAAGCTGTGGCGACCTGAGTACTGGCAGCAGACAATTCAATGGTGTCAGCGACAGGGGCTGTCGGTGGGGCTCGTCGGCAGTGACCCAGCTCTGCAAAAGCAGCACTATCACGCCAGTGATACGGAAGACTGGTTGTTGGCGACCACCGCGTTGATTGACCTGCGGGGCAAAGCGACGCTCCCTGAGCTGGCCGGGGCGATCGCCCAAGCTCGGGCCTTTGTGACGGTGGATACCGGCCCTTTACATGTGGCGGCGGCGGTCGGATGTCCGACGGTGGCTATCTTTGGCAATGATCACGAGGGCGATGGGGCCAGTCCTCTGCGGTTGTGGGCACCCCGACAGCACCAGGTGACCCTAGCGCTTTCCCAGGTGAAATGTACCCACTGTCAAACCCAGCAGTTCAAAAATGCCGACTGCGTTCTGAGTGAACATCAGTGCATGATCGCAATATCCCCAGAGAAGGTAATCAAGAGTCTGCGAGCTTGCCTGCAAATCAGCGTAAGGGCTTAACTACCCGCCACTGCATCGAGACTTCTTCGATCAGGTTGTTGTAGAGCGCGCTTTCGCGCAGCAGCAGTTGCACGTCGTTGGCTTGGTCGCCATAACGCTCAAACCATAGGACACTCGCCACCAGGTTGGTATGCACTAGGTCAAAATCCACATTCAAATACAACCCCAAGGGGGTGTTGGCGTTGCCCTGACGCTGCCAGTCGCGGTTGCGCTGCCGCGAAAATAGTTCCAGCCCGCTAGGGGTAATGGCTCTGACATGGGTGGGGTCATGCACAAAGTTGTCGTGGCGGTGGTGGGGCACGGTGATGTGAATCAGGCTATGGGCTTGGCAAATGCGGTAGAGCTCTTGAATGATGCGTAAATAAACGTCCGTCTGCTGCCCCAAGTGTTCCAAGACGTGGATGAGCTGCACCTCAGAGACACTATCCTCTGCCCACGGCCAGGGAAAGGTTTCTAAATCGAATGTCAGATCGGGCGTGCCAAACTTATCGACATTCACGTAGCCAGGTAAGTGACGCTGTCCGCAGCCCAAGTTGAGTTTGAGTGTCATCATCACTGCCCCAATGCTGAGATAACCGTACTCATACTGAGGTCATTAGAGAGCAGGGGACACAGTTTCCGTAGCTTTTCTTAGGCCGATTTATTGCAGAAAGGATAAGTTGGCTATGGATTTTGCCAAATATCACAGTATTTCTTATATTTGCCATGCGCTACCGATTCACGTCCCCGATCGTGCTGAGCGCTTGCCTGCTTGTCTGGAGTACCTCCCAACAGGCGATCGCGCAGTCCATTACCGGGGCGAGTGACGGTACGGGCACCGACGTCACGTTTGATGCGGCCAGCCAAACCTACACCATCAATGGCGGCACTCAGGTTGACGCCAACCTATTTCATAGCTTTCAGCAGTTTGGCCTCAGCAGCAACGAAATTGCCCACTTCCTAGCTAATCCCGATGTGGCCAATATTCTGGCGCGAGTAAGCGGCGGCCAAACCTCGATTATCGACGGCTTATTACAGGTCAGCGGCGGCAACAATGCCAATCTTTTCATTCTCAATCCGGCTGGAGTGTTGTTGGGCCGCGACGCCAACCTAAACTTGTCCGGTTCGTTTTCCGTGAGTACGGCGAGTGGTCTGGCCTTTGGCGATCACATCTTCAACGCTACAGGCAGCAATGACTACAGCACGCTCACGGGCAATCCCACCGGCTATGTCTTTTTGGGCAATGAAGGAGTTTTACTCAACGAGGCGGATCTCGCCGTCAATCCCGGTGAAAGTTTGACGCTGTCAGGCAGCACCGTGATTAATACGGGAGACTTAGCAGCTCCTGGTGGCGAAGTCTCTATCGTGGCAATGCCGGAGCAGGGCATGCTGCGCATTTCCCAAGATGGCTTGGTGATGAGTTTGGCAGTGCCGACTGACCAGCTCCAGGAACTGGTGAATGCGGGCATTACCCCGTTAGATCTGCCCAGTTTGCTCGCGGGCGAGTGGGGCGGCGATGCCACCACCGTGGCCACTCTGGCCGATGGCACGGTGGTCTTTGCGGGTGAGAATAGTCCTGTTAATGTCGCGGCAGGTTCCGTAACCAGCATTGGCACGGTCGATGTCTCTGGTCAGCACGGGGGGCAGGTGGTCTTTCAGGCTGACGATGTGGCGCTGCCGTCGGGATTGATTGATGTGTCAGGTACTGAGCAGGGCGGCGAGCTGGCGGTTTATGCTCGTGATGACTTGCGCTTAGGCGTCACAGTAGATGCCAGTGGTGGGGGCGGCCATATTCTGTTAGACCCCGCCACGTTGGATGTGGATGCGGCGGCGGCAGCCACTGTCGTGAGTGGCTTGAATACCGGGGATGTGACGCTAGAGGCGTCAGACGCGATCAATGTGAATGCAGCGATCGACAGTAGTGCTCAAGGCAATAACAATACCCTGACGCTAGCGGATGAGAATAGTGACAATAATCTGGCGATCAACCTCAATGCCCTGATTTCCTTGGGCGCTAACCAGACCCTAACCGGCGACGGCACTACGGTGAATGTGAACATCACGGATGCTGGGATTGTGCAAAACGGGGTGGATGTCGCGGCGGCGAACGGTACGGTGAACCTGGCAGCAGGCACTTACCAAGAAGGACAGGAGGTGACGACGAGCCGAGCGATCACCCTCCGCGGTGCCGGGCAAACGAACACGTTTTTGGATGGGGCGGGCACCCACCGAGTGTTAAACCATGCCAGTGCCGACCCGATCACCCTAGAAGAACTGACGGTGCAGAATGGCAGCACAGCAGGTAACGGCGGCGGGATCTTCAGCAACGGAGCAATAACGCTAACGAATTCCACGGTGTCAGGTAATTCAACTAGCGATAATGGTGGCGGAATTTCTAGCAATACGGGTGCTTTGACGCTGAACAATTCCACCGTATCGGGGAATTCGTCAACCGATAATGGTGGCGGAGTTTATACCCGTAATGGTTTGATTACGCTGACGAATTCGATCGTGTCAAATAATTCGTCGAACCGATATGGTGGCGGAGTTCACAGCCGCAGTGTCATTACCGTAACGAATTCTACGGTGTCGGGTAATTCGTCACGTCGCAACGGAGGGGGCCTTTATAGTCGTAGCGGGAACATTACCGTAACCAACTCCACGGTGTCGGGTAATTCGTCAAATCGTAATACTGGCGGCATTTGGGCCAGAGGCCGTACGATTACCCTCACCGACTCGACCGTCTCAGGGAATTCGGCCAGTAATTCGGCCGCCGGAACCTATTCTCAACGTATCACCGTAACGAACTCCACGGTGTCGGGGAATACAGCAGGAGATTTGGGGGGAGGGCTATATGCGACCGTCTCTACCACCGTGACAAACTCGACGATATCGGGCAATTCGTCTGGCAGCAAAGGGGGCGGGATTTATCACCGGAATACGCTCACTATGACGAACTCGACGGTATCGGGCAATTCCTCAAATCGGGGGGGCGGTATCTATTCCCGTGGTGGCGGTGATGTTACCCTGACGAACTCGACGGTGTCAGGTAATTCGGTAAGCGATCGGGGGGGCGGCATTTTTACCCGTGGCCGTAATGGTGGCAACCTTATTTTGAGCAACACCACGATCGCCTCCAACACTTCCAATAATGCTGGTGGCGGTATTTTCATGAACACGACCAGCAACAACACCGTCGAAAATAGCCTGATTGCCAACAATATCGATAACAGTGGTAGTGCGCCGGATATCAGCGCTAATTTCAGCAACAGTGTTATCACTAACAGCCTGATTCAAGATGTTACGGGCATCACTGCTGGCGCACCGACCAACAGTGTTGATGGCAATATCGTGGGCCAAGATCCACTGCTGTCTGCTCTGACCAATAACGGCGGTCCCACCCAAACCCATGCCCTATTGGCCGGGAGTCCAGCAATTGACGCTGGTGGTGCCGGAGCCACGACGACAGACCAACGAGTACTGGCGGCAGTGGGCGATCGCGATCTGGGTGCGTTTGAATTCGGTGCCGAACCTGACCTGGCTATCATCGCTGGCAACAATCAAAGCACGACTGTAAACACCCCCTTTTCCAATGCACTCCAGGTGCAACTGCGGGATGCCAACGGTGATCCCTTCCAGTTCGGCTCCCTTACTTTTGCGGTTCCCGGCAGTGGTGCCAGTCTCAGTAACACCAGTCAAACCATCACTGCTGGCGCGGATGGCATCGCCAGTTTTGCCGCCACGGCTAACACGGTTGCGGGGACCTTTAGCGTGACAGCCGGTAGTCTTAATCCGGTCAATTTTGACCTGACAAATACGGCAGGAGCCCCCAGTATTTTGAGCGTCAGCCAGGGGAATAGCCAAAATACCTCAGTCAATACAGCCTTTAGCGAGGCTCTCCAGGTGCAAGTCACCGATGCCTTTGGCAATGCCGTCTCTGGGGTCAATGTGACATTGGCAGCCCCACTCACGGGGGCCAGTGCGAGCTTAGCGGCTACCGCCCTGACAACTGATGCTTCCGGTCAAGCTGCCACGACCGCAATGGCAAACGCGGCGGCGGGTAGCTTTCAGATCGGAGCCTCGGTGTTCGGTCTTCCTAGCGTCAACTTTGATCTGACCAATAGCGCATTGGTCGTGCCGACTGGTGATGGCAGTCTGTCTTACCGTCCACCCAGCGAGGGACTGAGCCTAACACTTTCCCCAAATCCCGATACGTTGCCGGGTGAAGCCCAGCGAGATCGCCTGTTTGAGACCGCTACAGATTCTGGATATCGGAGCATTCGCGGCAATCGTGTGCTGGGTGTCTGTATTCTGACCGTTGATCCGGCATTCGCAGATACATGGAACCTGCCAGTTAGTATTCGTCAACAGCTTGAGCAAGATGAGGTAGATGAGTCCTTTCTCGAAACACTGCCCTTCTGCCCAAGACCAACTGACTCCGAAAACTTAGACGCTCGTCGTTCAGGTGACGACAGCCCGGAACAGCTTTCTGTTTCTGGGGGTTAGGCAAGGAATTTTCCTCGCGATCGCCCCGTCCAATTCAGCTTTTCTGAAAATCTTTGCCTAAACTTACCTGTGGTGTCTGGAGTCAGCTCATGACCATGCGTTTTTGTGTCTACCTTCTGACAATTAGTGTGGGCTGGCTGGGTTGTAGTACCCCGACCGCGGCCCAGGTACTTTATGCCCAAGCCGATCCTCAAGTTGATCCATTGCCCTTGCCAGCACCGTTGCCAGAGGAAGACCCTTTAGAACTCCCCGCACCAGATGTGCCAGACACATCATCACCCGAGGCCATTCCCATTGAGGTCACGCAGATTCAAATCATTGGCAGCACAGTCTTTACACCAGAAGAACTGGCTGAACTGGTAGCTCCTTACGAAAACCGCACCACTACCCTGGCAGAGCTCCAGCAGCTGGCTGCAGAACTCAATCAGCGCTATCTGAACGCGGGTTACATCACCACTCAGGTTCGTATTCCTGAGCAAACCTTGGTAAATGGGCAAGTCACTCTGGAAGTCTTAGAAGGAGCGCTCGCCGATATCAACATTGAGGGATCTGAGCGCTACGAAAGCTATATCACCAGCCGCCTCGATCGCGCCAGCACTGTTCCCCTCAACCAGTTAGCGTTAGAAGATGCCCTGCAGCTCCTACAGTTGGAGGGCATCTTTGATTCAGTCCAGGCTGATCTGACACCGGGCAGTGCCCCCGGCACCAGTCTCTTATCAGTACAAGTAGAAGAAGCCAGTCCTTTCCAAGGTCAGGTCTTTAGTGACGCCTACTCTCCTGATAGTGTGGGTCTCATTCGGGTGGGTACCCGCCTGCACTATCGAGGCTTGGCGGTGCCAGGGGACACCGCGATCGCGTCGGTGAGTACCACCACGACGGGAGGGGCTCAAGCCTACAACGTAGGCTATCAGGTGCCGATCGCCCCCAACAACAGCACTTTACGCTTGGGTTTTACCTACGAAGATTTTGAAATTACTGATCAGGACAACCCCGCTTTTGCGTTGGATGTTGAGGGGCAGACCTTCATCTACGAAGGCGAATTTCGCTATCCTCTGATTCGTACGCCGCGAGAGGAACTGGGGCTATCTTTAGGGTTCCGCCATCGCGATGGTGAAAGCGTCATTCTGGATGCGATTACAGTGCCTAGTGTGACTAGCGTTTTGCAATTTTCGCAGGATTATCTACGCCGCGATCGCTCCGGCGCTTGGGCGGCAAAATCCCAATTTAGTCTGGGCACAACCCTCTTTGATGCAACAGATAACCCCTCGCCAGATGCGGACGGTCAGTTTTTTTCCTGGCGGGGGCAGGTGCAGCGAGTACAGGTGCTAACTCCCGATAATCTATTGGTTTTGAGGGCTGACGTGCAGTTGGCTAACGATTCACTGCTGGGCAGTGAACAGTTTTTAATCGGTGGCGGGCAATCCGTGCGGGGGTTTAGCCAAAACGCTCGGGCCGGAGACAACGGAGTGCTTTTTTCCGTTGAAGACCGTATCGTACTGCAACGAAATGCTGACAGCAGTCCTTTATTTGAGGTGGTGCCATTCATGGATTTGGGGGCAGTTTGGTTTGACGATGCCGCTAACCAACCCACGAACGAGAACCTCCTTTTGGGAACAGGCGTCGGACTCATCGTCAATCCGTTGCCAGAACTCTATGCCCGCTTTGATTTGGGGGTTCCTTTAGTAGCGCTGAATGAACCAGGTGACCTTGATACTGGCGTACAGTTTTATTTCTCATTGGATTACCAGTTTTAGGGCTCTGAAGGGCCCTTGTTGAGATATAGTGCTAGCAACAATGACAAGAGAGGTTGCCCCGCGCCACAACCAATCCGGGCCTTAACAACCAGAATTTTTCCATTGCTAAAACTAAGCCTAATGTCAGCTATTTCGGAATTTGCTCTCTCTACATTGAATGTGTAGGCATAACACGCTGGAGAGCAAAAACCGAGATTATGCCGCTCTGGAATGCTTTTGAAGTAACTACTAGAAATTACTGTCGGATGGCAGTAGTAGCTCAAAAACTAGAGAATAGTGGGAAATTTTATATGGCCTTTTGGCGCACAGGCAGCAGGGCTCCTATAGGACGGTGGAATATTTATGAGCGCAATCCCGATGGAGAAAGAGGGCGCTTCCTTGCTCTATTCACAATAGAAAACAAAAACTACGGCACCACCCTCCAGACCGATTGGAACAACTTACCGCCCTCTGACCCTGTTGCACTGAAACTAGAGCGCATGGTCAGAGAAGGATTGGAAGAAACCCAATGGATGATGGAAAAGCGAGAGAAGTAAAAGAAGCAGGTTGTCGGGTTAGCTAACCCTAAAGTATGAAAGCGGCGATTTGGGGTAATTTAGTTTTCTTGTACTGTTGATTGGTTACCTCCGCATCGCAATTAATCCGGCCTGACCAATCAAAATTTATCCACTGCTTCAGACCCTGAGCAATCAAGTCAAGTAACCGTGGAATAGCGAACTGAGCGTAGCGAGGGAACCCATGCCGCGAAAGCACTTGACGGCCAGCCCCTGGCTCCCATTTTGCATCCACCAGGGGGGTGTCCCAGGCATTCCCAATCACCAACTCTGCCCATTCATCCCCAGCATCCTCACCCGACGAATCTCCCCCAACCCATCCCCCGGGTGATGCCCAGCGGCGAGCGACTTTATTCAAGCTCATAGCCCCGCTGCGGTTGCTTTTGAGACGGGCGTCTTCGGGGCTGCTGTTGCCTGGTTTGGTGATTGACCGCATCTTCGGCAATTCCCTGAGCATAGGCGGCGCGCTCTGCTGGCGGATACTGTTCAGCATTCAACCCACAAACGATGATGCGAGCAACTTGATCAGGGGTCTTCGCATCTGTACAAGCCTGCCGCGCAATGAAAATATCTAGCCACTCACCCGTTAACGTGGCTGGCAACTGATCCCGATACGCCACCCACTGGCGGCGATACTCATTTGCCTGTTGGCGAATCTGTTCGGCACGATGGGGGGATTCACGCGGCGCTGCGACTGGCACTGGGTGAGACGTCGGCACAGCAGGCGGCGAGGCTTGAGCACGGGAGAATGCGGACTCTACTGACTCAGAGGATGGGGCCTCCTGTGGAGGTACCGTCGCCGCCTGCTCAGCATACTGAGTCCTCAAAATACTCAGGTAATCCGTGACGTTCTTTTGACTGCGAGAACAGTGCGCTTGCTGACGCAGGTGTTCCAGACTATCGGTATAAACGCTCAAATGATGTTTGACTCGGGAGCAGGCGACATAAAAGGACTCCTGATCAATGTTGTCGTGGGCCAGCACCATGACCCGGTCTGCCGTTTTGCCTTGAGCGCTGTGAATCGTATGGCCCCAGGCGTAGTCGAGATACTGCCAGATTTGGGCGTCAATCTCATAGCGCTGACCGGACGGGTCTAAGGCAGTCACTTGAGTCCCGTTGATCGCTTCGACCGTGAGTTCCTGACCATTGCGATGGTGCTGCTGGCGGTCGTTGCGCGTCCAGCGCAGGCGATCGCCCACGGCCACCTCCAACACTACGGGCTGATACACTAATTTCTTCACGCATTTGGCGGGATCGAAGGTCACCCCCTGGCCATCCTCACCGCGCACCGTTAGGGTATTGGGCTCTCGTTGAATATCGACGACTTCATACCGCAGGCGGTGGCTGAGGCCCGCTCCCGTCGAGTCAGCCTGAACGCCTTTCTGACGGTAGCTGTAGCGGCTCGCGAACAAGAAGCGTTGTGCTCGCAAACGAGGCGATTTTGAGCTTAGATTAAGTGCGAATAAGAGCCCCCTCGTGCTCGCATTATTTGCGAATGGGCTCAGATTACGTGCGAACAGCTTGCAAACAAGACCTTCGGCTCAGATTATTTGCGAACAAGCTGAAAGCCGTTAACCGTAGGCCAATGGGGCTAAGACACCAGAATGCCCACACTCAGCATCTGGTCCCGTAACTCCTGAGTCCGACCAGGCGGCAAGCGTCCATGCATGAGGGAACGGACTTCAGCGGGTCTGACATTGAGGAGATGGGCCAGTGCTTTGGTGTTGTAGCCATGCCGTACGAGCTTCGCTTCCAAATCATTGAGCCCTTGGGACAAGACCGCCTCAATCACCTCTGGCGTCAACGGTTTGAGGCCGACTTGATGGGCTTCCTCAAAGGCCAACCGCAGGTAATGCTTGATCTGCAACGGCGTCATCAACTTCTCCGCCAGCAGCGCGATCGCATCCTCATCCATCAAGTCCGGCCAGGGCGTCTCCGAACACTCCCCCAGGAGCCACTGAATGTAGGGCAGTTGATGCCCTTTGATGCCCTCCAGCACAAAGGTAGTGGCCCGCGCCCCAATCTCTTCCAAGTTGGGGCGGCGTAAATCGTTTTTCAGTTTGGGATGTCCCGCCAGCAAAATGGCGAGCACTCGCCCCCGGTCCTGCACTAACTCAATCAGTCGCTTCAAGCCGACCAACGTTTGGCTGTGCAGATCATGGGCGTCATCGACAATCAGCACCACTGGCTTGCGAGACTTTTCCATCAGCTCCAACAGCTTCCGTTCACGTCGCTCCGGCTGCGTGGGTGGCTTAAAATCGCGCTCTGTCGCCAGGTCAAAGAATAACGCCGTCATCAACGTGCCTAAGTTCACCCGGCTTTTATCGACTGCTAAGGAACTGGAGATAATCACGTCCTTGTCGCGCTTCAGTTCAGCCTGGAGTTGCCGCAGCGTGGTGGTTTTTCCCGCACCCACTACGCCCGTCATCGCTACGAGCCCGCCCTGGTGAATCGCCAGCTTCAATTCTCGAATCAGTTGCTGATGCTGAGGAGTCTCAAAGTAGCCGACCTGGTCAAAAGACTGCTGGAGGTTGAAGTAGGCCATCACGTCACTGAGCATGGAACCTCCCAGGCGTCGGTTTGAAAGCGGCTCGCACCTGAGCTAAGACCTGCTGTTTGTCTAACGTCTGCGCCAGCAGGTCATCGATCTGGCGCAGTTGCTCAGCACTCAGTTTGGCGAGGGGTTGACCCAGTTCGTCCGCAATGGCGCGTTTCGCGGCCAGAGGGCTGGGAAACGTGATTTCTTGGAATGGGTCCGGGTCGACAAAGGGCTGCGACGATAAAGCGACCGCTTCTGAAGGCAGTGACGGCAACGTGACGACGCTATCCGCCGCCAATGGTAAAGCGAGCTGCTGGGCGAGTTGCTCAATGCGCTCGGTGCGCTTTTGGGTTTTCGTCTTTTTGAAACTGCGATAGCGGTCTAATGGAATCGGGCCACCCACTGGCGAGTAAGGACCATAGCGTTTATCCTGATGCTCCACATACAGTTCGCTATCAAACAGCCCCCACCACAGCAACACCGTTTCTCCCGCCAAATCGGGCTCGACTTCATAGGCGGTCCCCTCCACACTCACGCGGGCATCAATGCCCACTTTGCGGCGTTCGGGTTCCCGCGCAAAGGTGCAAAAGCGTTCCCACGAGCACATCTCACGAAGGCCAGCCGGGGGCACGTTGGCCAGCCAATCTTCTATCCGGGAATGGGCTTCACTGCGATGAGGCCGACTGTTGTAGTGCCGCAAGAAGCGCAGCAGTCCCTCATTGGCTTCCGCCTCAGTTTCTGGTTCCCGCAGGTGATAGAGCGTCTCCAGTATCTCTTTAACCGTGCGGAAAGGCCGTTCGACTTTGCCTTTGGCCCGCGCCGTCACTCGGTTGCCGTCCTTTCCCTTCGGCATATGAGTCCGCACCTCAATGCCTAGATACCCCATCACTTTCTGAAACACGAGACTTCGAGCAATCGGGCCGTTGTCCATATAAATCATGCGGGGAATCCCTTGAAAGGGAAAACTCTCCATCGATTTCGCACTCATAGCGGCAAAGAGAAAGCGCAGCGCCGCCACCACATCTTCGCCATAAACGCCGTGGTACTCCTGGTAAGCGACGCCACTGCGGTCATCCACCACGCTGTAGAGCATGAGGAGTGGACGGCCTCGACCGGGTTCAATCCAAGCGGGGGCTTTCACATGCTTGAGGTCTGATGGGCTCAGGTCAAAGTGCCAGCACTCATTGCTGTAGCGGGCTTGAAACCGGACGGCTGGCGGTTGGCGTTTGAGCTTGGCATAGTCATAGCCCCACTGTTTGAGATAGCGGTTGACCGTCTGGCGTTTGAGGAGATTGGGTGGGGCTTGGAGATACCCCTCTGGAGTATCAATGCCCACTTCTTCAAGGAGCCGAATGGCTTCTCCAGTGGACAAGTGACGACCTTTGCCGTTAGCAGTCCGCAACTTAATCGCCGCAATCACTTCGCAATAACGCTCTAGCGTTGGTTTCGGCATCACTCGCGGCTGGCCCCAGTCAGCGCGCCGCACACCATGAGGCTGCGAGACGCGCTGCAGGGCCCGATAAAGGGTACTTTCGGACACCCCGTATAGTTGAGCCGTGGCTTGAATCAGGTGACGACGCTCAGCACAGCGGGACGGCAACTGCGATAAGCGTTGCCGGAGGTTCAAAACCGCTTCCGTCGGAACCTGGCACTGCCCCATCAGGGCTCACCTCACATTGCAACTGTCTCCTGATGAGTCTCAGAATGATAAAACCCGGCTGGCCTAAAACGGGCCTGTCTTCGTCAACTGGCACAGTCTTCAAACTTAGAAAATCCGTGAGACTCATGAACGGCCACTGTACCCAGCTCAGCCGCAGAGACTCCCGGCCTGTCAACACTCTAAGCCGTTTCTAAAAATTTGGATAGTTGCGGCCCGCAGCAGCTATTCGATGTGGCAAATAATCGTTAAATGCCCCACTACTAAAGACTTTTAGCTTATTCGCAGTTAATGTGAGCTGAAGGTCTTGTTTGCAAGCTGTTCGCACTTAATCTGAGCCCATTCGCAAATAATGCGAGCACGAGGGGGCTCTTATTCGCACTTAATCTGAGCTCAAAATCGCCTCGTTTGCGAGCACAACGCTTCTTGTTCGCGAGCCGCTACAGATAGGGCTGTTTTCACCGCCTGATGATGGGCTTGCAGGACACGCTCATCCTGCTGCACGAGGGCGGCAACACTGACACTTTTCGGAGCGCTGAAGGTGTAGTCGGTAGCGCCGCGACGCTTTTCGACATCCACTTTCCGCTGAAAGAGCGATTGACCTTCGGGGCCATGCCCCTGCAACAGGGATTTGAAATCCTCACCGGCGACATCGCCGGTCAATCCCAACGCCGTCGCGCCACCGCCAAACCACTGCGGATGGAACTCGGCAGCGTCATATTCTTCGCTGGTATAATAATCGTCAGCTTGATAATACGTTTCGGCTTGGGCTGCTTTGAGATTGCTCAGGGACAGCATGAGGGGGCGAGCTGCCGGAAACAGTGCCTCCATTCTGCCGCGTTTTTTGCGGTTTGCGGGTAAAGCTCTGAAACGCTTGTGTGTCGGTTTGTTCCGGGTATTTGCTAAAAACTTGGCGTATTGTGTGAATGGATCGGATTCCAGGATTTTGAGGGCTCTCCCAGGCACGGTTCGGTTGGCTGCCACGCAGTGGCGTTCTCCCTCTGGCACCTCATCGGCAATGCATCGGCAACACATAGAGAACGCTTTCGACAAGATCAGGGAATCTTTTCGGGAACGCTAACGGCACAGTAGAGTTAGCGTTCTGGCAGAGCCAAGTGCATGGATCATCACTCCCTTAGATTGGGTCAGTCGGCAACGCTTGGGAAACCCCTTCGACAATGCTCGGGAACATCAACGGCACAGCAGCATTAGAGTTTCGGCAGAGCAGGAAGTATGGGTCATCACTTCCTCATATTGTGTCCGTCGGCAACACTTCGTTACGCCTCGTTGAGGCCGCTGCACGCGGAAAAAAATATTCGTCAGGCTGAACGATAACGCCCAGCGCTACGGGACCAGTCATGACGGACAAAGTGTATTCATCGGAAACTATTGAGAACTGTCGCCAGGGACTCACGGAGCTGGCCGCAGAACCCCGCACTCAGTTCAACTGTCGG
Source organism: Cyanobacteria bacterium P01_C01_bin.70 (assembly GCA_039026015.1). Classification (GTDB taxonomy): domain Bacteria; phylum Cyanobacteriota; class Cyanobacteriia; order Phormidesmidales; family Phormidesmidaceae; genus Halomicronema. Next base: position 15,396 of record JBCCNE010000016.1, read on the forward strand.
GAAGCGGTCGAAGCACTGTTCGACAGCATTGAGGAAGCGTTAGCGACCCATACCTACAGCGAGGTGGCCAAACGGTTAGGGGAGCAGGGCTTGACCATCAGTGCGGGCAGTCTGAAGCATTACGTCTTGCGCCTACGGCGGGAACGGAACGGGAACAACCCAAAAACATCAACGGCCAAGAAGCGGAAGGGCAACGGCAAAGGCAGCGGCAAGCGATCGCAGACAGCAGCGCCGTCGCCGTCAGTGACTACAGGAAAAATCAGGGAAACAGCGAAGGAAACAACCAGGGCACCGCAACTACCTCTACCGGAACAATCGGATGAAGTCCAGTTAGCGTATTGAGGTCAGCAGCATGACAGCCACAACAGTTAAAAAGCGCGATCGCAAACCGGAGCCGACCGCGCCGGTGATCACGTCGCGGATTCACTTGGCCGATGGCAATAAGGGCGGCGTTGGCAAGTCGTTCCTCTGTCGTACCCTCTATCAATGGTTTATCGATCAGTCGGTGCCGGTAGTCGGCATTGAAGCGGATGTGAATTCGCCTGACTTCAAGGGCATTTATCCCGAGGTGGCGGTGTCGCAGTTCTCGGAAGATGAAACCTTGGGGGCGCGGGCCAACTCGATTCTGAATACGGCGGTCGAGGCGCAGTAGGCCGTCGTCGTAAACCTACCTGCCACGGTGCATGGGGCGTTTCAGAGTTGGGTAAACAATTACGGCATCGTGACGCTGGCGGCAGAGCATCAGGTGGAGTTGGTGAAATGGTTTGTCGTTACTGGGGAATTTGACAGTCTCAAGTCTTTGGAAATCTCGCTGAACGCCTTTGGCCAGCAGATTCCTCATGTGGTGGTACGCAATCTGAAGTATGCCGAGTGGGACTTCTTTGACGGAGCGGAGGAGATTCAGGCGCTGATCCAGGAAACCGGTAGTCAGGTGATTGATTTACCCAAGTTACCGTTGCGGGTCGCCAGCACGTTACTTCAGCAGCGGCTCTCGTTTGCGGCGGGTCAGTCTTACCAGGGAAAAGGCTTCGGCATTGTGGAGCAAGCGGCGGTGAAGACGTATTTACGGGCGGCTTATGCCCAGTTTGAGCGGACGGGGTATTTGCCGCGATGACTCACAGTAACAACGGGACGACCTCAGAGGAGGAACGACGCTTCGCTGGGGAACTGGAGCTCGATCCGGACGATCTGATGGTCCGCGCCTTTAGGCCGGTCATTCGACTGGAGAAGGAGGTCATGCATGGACGGCAACCAATCTGGAACTCATGCGTCTCCTGACGGCCCGCACGCAGAAGACGGAGCGGCTGGCGCAAAACTTCGCACAGCTCAGCAGTACTTGCGAGCACTTGAAAGGGCAATTGACGGGATTGCAGCAGCAAATACCATCATTGAGCAAACACTGGAACCAGGCCGAGACGACATCGTTGGGTCTCAACGAGCGGCAGGTGCAGGGGCTATTCAACCATCTCCAGCAGCTCACAGCTCAAGTGCAAAGGGTGAGCGCGCGCAGTCGCACAGAGAGTTGGATTTGGAGCCGTAAGTCCTGGTTCATCGGTATCGCGATCGCGGGGATGATGGGGCTCGGACTTTACGCGATGGTGCTCCAGCAGCAGGTGCAGCATTTGGAGCGCCTTCAGAATTCCACCCTGATTCGCCTGGAGCGCATTGAACGGGCAATTGGCACGGCTCCAGAGTGAGCATCAATGGCGCTGAAGGGGCAGCTCCACAGTCTGGCTCAGGTCATACAAATTGAGTTTTGGAACGCTCCGAATTAGGCGGCCTGAAGTGGTATCCCTGCCCGAGTCATCGGCTCGACCAAAGTGCCGTACACCGGGCGGCAGACCTGGAGATTCCCCCAAACGTCGCATTCTACTTTCAGCCCCCTTACGGCCCGGAGTTGAATCCGATTGAGCAGCTGTAGGCGCTATCGAAAGGACGCTTCTCAAATCGCCTCTGGCTTAACCTCGCCGAGTTGCAGCAAGCCTTATCCCATCAACTTAGAAATTGACGCGAGCCTCCCTGCACTCGTTGATGCTGGGGCTTGAGTAGTAATAGGACAGAAATATCGCTAAGGTTGAAACCATTGGTGTACCAAGACTTCAATAGCCACATTTTGGAACCAGATCAGTTTCAATGAGATGTACCAGTTGAACATTAGGCTCATTGGTACAGAAAATCAGAAAGAGACTTCAATGGTTTCAGCCCCCTACGGTCAGGAGGGTTTAATTGGTATAGAGCATCGAAAGTGCTTAGCGCAGGTTTTTGGGTCGCCTACTACTCAAACCCCATACTGCGCCATAGCTTGCTTGAAGCTTTCTCCTGGGCAGGGCTGACATTCCAGACCGCCCAACATAGAACATTACAAGCCTAAAAACGTATCAGCCGATCTTTTAGCAAGGGCTGGGAAGGGAATGGAGACTCTGATTGGAGGCGAAAACCGCAATTCATTTCACCAGGTTTCGACTAGCTGAAGGACACTTTCTGCGTATTTTACAGCCCTTCTCAAGCCTGATGATCCCTATCAGACTCAGCTTTGAAAGTTTCTCAGGGACGATTATTTAGCTTAAGCAACAGAAAAAGTAGTACACTTGACCTACAGCGGCAATTGCGATATTCTTTCTGACAAGAGTAGTTTGTATATACTATTTCTCTGATTTTGCAGATCTTACCCTCTTCAATCAAAACGGATGAATAGCTTACGTCATACCTGTTGAAATCTTTTGATTTTCTATCTCTCTGCAATATTGAGCTTACTAAGTTCATCCATGCTAATTGAATGGATTGCTTCTACATGATTCTGGAGCTTATTCCATAGTCAATATCATGCGCTAACTGTTGAATAGTTAAATCATCAATGGAGGTATCTTATATGCGCAAGTTGAAATTGGGAGAATTTAACCGAATATAGTTAACTCCTTTCATTGCCCTTCACTGTCAAGCAATCAAGTCAATGAACATCTTTTTATCACCTCATCTTGATGATATTTGTTTTTCCTCTTTTTTGGCTATAAAAGAAGAGCCAAAAAACTCTTGCATCATCAATGTATTTAATAAGAGCTGTTGGAATTTTCTACAAGCACCAGACAAGAAAAAAGCCGATTTAGTAACCAAATCCAGAAAACAAGAGGAGCTTTTATTTGGTTCTAAGTTAGGAGTAAATATAGATTTTTTAGGACTAGAAGACTCTAGCTTGAGGCATAATAATTTTGGAGATGAATATGAGATTAGTTCTCGAAAAGATCAAGTATTTTCAGTCGCAAGCACCAAGATTGCAGAGAAGCTCGAACAATATACTCCTTTAGCCAGAATCTATGTGCCATTAGGAATATCTTATCATGTTGACCATTTGATCTGCCGTGATGTAATTCTTCAAAGGCAAGACTTAAGAGAGAAGACTTTCCTTTATGAAGATCTTCCCTATATAGCTAGCTTTAGCGAAGAAGACATCCATGATTTCGTTTGTGATTTTGATTTTCGTCTTACACCTTTAATACTAAAAGCTGACTCCCCTAAATCAAAAATCACTAGCATGAGTTTGTATCAAAGCCAGCTTGAAAGCCACACGATATCTAAAGTTGTCAACTACGGATTACGTCTTGGCGGAGACGAGTTTTTGGCTGAAAGGTACTGGAAACTAGAGTTAAGTGAGGATGACCAATGAATTCGAAACCATGGCTTATACATGTGTCTCATGAAGCAGTTAGACCGCTAGGTGGCGTTGGTGTACAAATCAGACACTTAATCGATACACAGGCTTTGCGAGATAAATTTCAGAATCAGATTGTTCTAGCTGGACCTCTATTTTTCCCAGAAGAAGGGGATTGCCGGACACAGACGAATAAGGCAACCTTAATAGCTCTCAAAAAGCGACTTCCCTCTCTCAATAGAATTTACCCATCTAAAAATCCCGAAAGAGATTCTATACTAGTCAACAGGTTTAAGCGTATTGAAGAATGTTTTGGCGTGTATTTGTATTACTACACAGCTGTTCCAGGAAGTCATGATTACAATAGTCATAATACAAGTCTTCTAATCGTTGATCATTCCTCCGTATTTGGACATAGCTTCATACAGACACCTTTTTTCAACGAAATAGTTAGCAAAATCAATCAAGAAACTGAATCAACACTTTATGAATTTGAATTTCATCCTAATCGAATGAGATTAGGTGAGAGAATCAGAAAAGAACTATTGGAAAATTCAGATCAAGTAGAGGTTTCTAGAGAATTGCTTGAGGAGATGGATAAGCCTATAGTGAGAATAAAAGACTATCATGATTACGACTATATCTTAGGGCTATTGATAGCAGAGCCATTATCTAGGGCAATCTCTGCGTTATGTCACAATGAAGATAGCACCTATCTTGTTGCTAATGACTATTTTGGAATTCCTACTCTTTATCAGTCAAAAAGAGAAAGGGCAAAGACAAAAACAATTTTGTATGTAACTGAGGTGAACCCAGCACGGCATTTGGTAGAGCAAAAGCTGCCATGCTCTACAAACACTTCTACAAATGAACCGATCGACAGCAAAAATGTTGAGATACTAGGGGATGGAAGATTTTATAACCTAATGAAGGTAGGCAAAAATAAAAGTATGGAAAGTGTCTTTAAAGAAATAGGAGAATTGTTTAGCGATCTTCAGAGCCATTTCTCTGAACAAGACACTGAAACCAATCGAAAGAGGGGAAGATTTGCAGAGAGTGCTCGGCGATGCCGTGAAACAAGGGAAAGCCTAAGTATAGAAAAACATACAAGCTCTAAGATCTTTCAGTCACTAGTAAAAAATCCAGGAATGATTGATAAAGTCCTTGCTAATGGACCAAATAGCAAGGATGAACTATGTTGGTTGCTAAAGTCTTCAAGTAAAGAAGAAGTTAACGTGTCGGTTATCCCTCATGGAATGCCAAGAAGTATAGATGCCTGCACAGATGTGGGGTTCAAGAAGGAACAAGAAAAGAAAAAAATCTTGAGAAGGTTAAATAGATCCAAAGGAGTTTGCATATCTGGAGGTGAGCAGAGCCTCGGGAGGTTTCATGTCCCCTTAGATACAAAACAGTTTCTATTCATTAAGATTAGCAGGCCTGTATTATGCAAGGCTTTTGACAGAGATTTACTAGTTTGTAAGCATCTTGACTCTCTGATAAAGGAAGATGGCTATAAAGCAAACTTTGTCATAGTTTCTCATTGGGATAATGAACAAGAAAACAACCCGATCAATAGTTGGATAAAGGAAGCAAGAGAAAACAAGCTAGAGTCTGTTGATTTCTTTTTTATAAATCAATTTGATTGGCCAAATAGCTTGGAAGATAGAGACTTGTCACTGGATAGAGATTCATTACTGTGGGCGTCAGATGTTTCCTTTTCACAATCTCGCTATGAATCTTTTGGGTTAGCACAGATTGAGCCATTAGCATTTGGATCGCTTTGTCTTATCTCAAGTGCAAGTGGAGCATATTTTCCATTGAAAAAACATGTAGATGAGAGTGACAATGAAACGCCTATTATCTTTGCTGATTATATGTGTTCTGAGGCTATCAAGGACTATTCAATTAGGCAGGTTTTTGAATATAATTGGAGGTCTTCGGAACAAAAAATAGCAGAGGAGATCGCCAGAAAAATTTACTGTAAACTAACAAAAGGTAACAAGGTCTCGGCATATAAGAAAGGGATTAGGCTCTTGGATGTGTTTGATTGGGAAGAAATAGCGAGCAATTTTTTGAAAACATTGTAGAGATCTTAGTTCACTCGGACTTCTGACAGAGGTTATCCTTTAGGCCTTGATTGGAGAAAACTATCTACAGGAGCCACAAAAAATTTCTAGGGCTTGAAGCAACACAATGCTGTTCATAAATTGGCGCACTTGGAAGACCAAATCTAATTGCAGTATACAGCTACTGCTGCCATACAGTTTCAGTGTTGAAACGCCTGAGGTATCATAATGCGTTGAGCTAGATTCTTGAGCCTATGAGTGGTGCCAGTCCCCCATCTCAATAACCTTGAGAGTATCTGGAGCATCTCAAAACCGAAACCGTATCAGGGGAGAGGGGACGTCCACGCAGCACGCTTCATGGGGAATTTACGGAGGCGGGGGCTTGTGCAGGCATTGGGTAAATCTAGTGGCTTTGCTCTGTTCTTTCTCGGCCGTCTCAGGCATCTTAGTAGGTGTCCGACGGGACAGTATTTCAATTCCACCCCTTATAAGTTGCTTCCTATAAAAAACCTCCCCTCGGTGCTTTGGTATCGAGGGGTTATTATTTGGGCGACCGTTTCCGGTCAGGGCAGTTTGGCGATCTTTGTCGGTGATGTCCAGGAAATGAGGCGATGCCGATTATTCGGGCTCGATATCCAGAGGACTGGGAGGCCATTGCTTTGCGGATTAAGCACGAGGCCCGCTGGTGCTGTCAGCAGTGTCGGCGTCCCTGTCGTCAGCCCAGTGAGCCATTGGCCGATTTCCTCCAGCGGGTGAAGCGCTGGCGGCAGGGGCAAACGCCGTTACCGGCAAAGTTTGAAGCCGCGCCTCGGCGCTATCTCCTCACGGTCGCTCACCTCGACCAGCAGCCCAGCAATCAAGACCCGAGTAATCTCAAGGCCCTCTGCACGGTCTGTCACTTGCAGTTCGATAGTCGCTTTCGGGCGAAACAAAGACGGCTCAAGGCGGAGTTCTTCGGTCAGCTTCGCATCGATGCCCCTGCCGATGAGGGGTTGCAGTTGTCGCTGATGCCGGGAAATGTGGCCCCGTTTAGTTTGCCGTATCAAGGGCAGGCACCGGCAGAGGGGCACGGCTGGCCTTCACGTGAGAAAAGGCCCTAATCGCCGGGCGATCAGAGCCCCTGGTGCGTTAAAGATGATTGACTCTTGCGGAGTTCGGCACCAAGCTTTAACAAAGCCCCCTCAACGAACAGGCATCAAGGGGGCGGGGGAGTGTGTGAGGAATCGGACGTCGTTGCAGGAAAGGTGGAGAGCTTAAGCGATGGCGTCTTTGTCCAAATTTTCCCGGCGCAGCTCATCAAAATCAATCGCATCTTTATCGAGGTTTTCACGACGGAGTTCGTCAAAATTGACGCCGCCCGCAACCTGAGTCAGTTGCTCATCCGCAATGGCATCTTTGTCGAGATTTTCACGGCGCAGTTCGTCAAAATCAATAAAATGAAAAGGAAAGCGCGGAAAAACGGGTCCAGATGGTGAGCCCGTAATTATCTTTCAGGCAAAAAAGTTTTTCAAAATTGGTCAAATA
>JBCCNE010000017.1:0-22301 GCA_039026015.1 Cyanobacteria bacterium P01_C01_bin.70
TAAGCTGAAAGCTAACTGCTGGAATTGTATGAGTACTGAGCCTTATGGAACGTGGACTACTCTGGCTGCCTCTATTGGGCGTATTTGTTTGGCTAGCTTGGACCGGCTGGCATGAGTATCAAAAACTAGAGGCCTACAAGCTCTGGGCGGTAGCGTTTGAGCGAGCTAAATACGATATTTATGCAGTGTTAGGGCAGGTGGGCGATCGCCTGGTGTGGGGACGCCCCACTCGACAAGGCCCGACTCAAGTGCAGGAAGTTGCTTTGCCCGCAGTCAACAACATTCGGCTCTGGCAGTCCGCTTCTAAAGTTGTGCCAACTGGGTTGCCCAAAGGCTGCACCGTCGCTTTAGGCCTCGATTTAGGCGACGGCGATTGCCGGTGGATTCCTTTCACTGATGAGGAGTTAGCGATTGCTTGGCAAAAGCAGTTGCAGACCCTGCGAGAGTCGCTACAATCAACGCCACGGCCTTGAAATTGCCATCTCAAATAGAGCTAAACTCTGAGCTAGTTCAGCCCCTTCATTCTGTGTTTGCGGCTATTGCGATCGCCCATGACTCATATTGCTACGCCTTCTCCCGAAGAACTTTCCCAACGCCGCCGCAGCCTCAGAAAACAGCGTCGCGTTCGCAATTTGCAGAATATTTGGCGAGTGTTAGCCATCTGTGGGTTGGCCATCGGCGCTTTTGGGCTGATGCGGAATCCGTTTTGGCTACTCTTGCGCCATCCCAATCAGGTCATCATCGATGGCAACGAAATGCTGACCGACGCCAGCATCCGCGAACTGCTGGCGTTGGAATATCCGCAGCGCATCTTTGACATTGAGCCAGAAGCTTTGATCGAGCGGTTGAGTACTCAAGCCCCGATCACCCACGCTCAGGTAAATCGTCAGCTCTTTCCGCCTCGGGTAGAAGTGGTGGTGCAAGAGCGGTTACCGGTTGCCGTCACCGTGCCCTCACGCCCCAGCCCGACCGAGGGGGCACCCACCCCTACCAGCCATCCAGGTCTGATTGATGCCGCCGGACAGTGGATGGTTCAGACTGAAGTCGTGGGTCTTAATCACGAATTTGAGGCCCCAAAGCTGCTGGTGCGTGGTTTTCACCAGCGCTATCAGCGCCAGTGGCCAGCCCTTTATCAAACGCTGCAAACCAGCTCCATCAACATTCACGAAGTTGATTGGCGAGCGCCTAACAACTTGATCCTGCACACTGAAATTGGAGAAATTCACTTTGGCGTTTATGACCCGCAGCAACTGCCCGAGCAGCTAGCACTTTTGCCGCAACTGCGATCCTTGACCAGTGCTCCCAAGATGCCGGCAGTGGATTACATCGATCTTGCTAATCCTCAAGTGCCAGCAGTGAAACTGTCTGAGCTTCCTCTCTCTACAGCGGATTCACCTTAAAAAAAGGTGAAATCCCTATTGATCCCCTGAAATTTGAACTCATATGGAGTAACTTTTTAGTCTGGTTTAAGCAGGCCGCGATCGTCTTTTAGCATCGATAAAAGTAGCTTCCATACTTGGAATTTCAGGCATCCTGTGGTTTGTTTGGTTTTTCCACCGAAGTACTTTATAGTTGTCTAAATTGTACGGGGTGTTGCTTGCTCGAAATCATCGTCCTGCGTAGGGTTAAAGGTTAATGTCTTCCAGTTCAACGCCGACTAATTTCGACAACAACCGCTCTACGAAGAATGGTGCTCATGTTCCAGTTGAGGATGGTGCTCTATCGATGGTAGAAGATTTTCATAATTCTCTGCTTGAGTCCTCTAGTGCATCTGACAACAGCAGTGACAATCCCAGATTAGTTCCTGGAGAAATGCTCCTAAACGGTGAGACTGTGCCCAGTAATATCGCAAAAATCAAAGTTATCGGTGTTGGTGGCGGCGGTTGTAATGCTGTCAACCGCATGATTGACAGTGGCCTCTCTGGAATTGAATTCTGGACAGTCAACACAGACGCCCAAGCGTTACTCAACACGGCCACAGAGAATCGCCTGCAAATTGGACAAAAGCTGACCCGAGGCTTGGGGGCTGGCGGTAACCCTGCTATCGGGCAAAAAGCTGCCGAAGAATCTCGCGATGAAATTGCGGCTTCTCTAGAAGAATCCGACCTTGTTTTTATTACTGCAGGCATGGGTGGCGGCACGGGTACTGGCGCCGCTCCTGTGGTCGCTGAAGTGGCCAAAGAGTCTGGGGCGCTGACAGTAGGCGTGGTCACACGGCCTTTTACGTTTGAAGGTCGTCGTCGCACAGGTCAGGCAGATGAAGGCATTGAAGCGTTGCAGAGCCGAGTCGATACGCTGATTGTTATTCCCAATGACCGCCTGTTGTCCGTTATTTCTGAGCAGACTCCTGTGCAGGAGGCGTTTCAGTCGGCAGATGACGTTTTGCGTCAAGGGGTTCAGGGCATTTCTGACATCATTATGATTCCAGGCTTGGTGAACGTTGACTTTGCTGACGTGCGGGCCGTGATGGCTGATGCGGGTTCGGCGCTGATGGGCATCGGTTTGGGCTCTGGCAAGTCGAGGGCTCGCGAAGCCGCGATCGCTGCCATTTCCTCTCCCCTGCTTGAGTCATCAATTGATGGCGCTTCGGGGTCGGTGTTTAATATTACCGGTGGTACTGATCTAACCCTGCATGAAGTTAACGCTGCGGCTGAAATTATTTACGAAGCGGTCGATCCCAACGCCAATATCATTTTTGGCGCCGTTATTGACGATCGGATGCAGGGTGAAGTCAAGATTACAGTAATTGCGACAGGCTTTAACCTAGAATCTTCTCATGGCAGTCAGCTTGAAGCTTCCCGGATTACACCGCTCAAGCGCAACAATCTCAATGCAGTTTCGCCGCAGACGCCAGAAACCAGCAGCGGTGGCGTTGGCGGGTTAGACATTCCCGAATTTTTACAGCGACGACGCCCTAACCGCTAATTGTTCTCTTGTTAAGGCGCGATTTATCGACCTCTTCCGGCTGGATTAGGTCGATTTCTAATGACTCTAATGATTTATCGAGGAGCCTATTTGTGGCGAATTCGCTGACTCCCCCAGTAGCTTTAACGATCGCCGGGTCCGATAGCGGCGGCGGCGCTGGGATTCAGGCTGACCTACGTACCTTTGCCTTTCATCGCGTCCACGGCACTAGCGCCCTGACCTGCATCACCGCCCAAAATACCTGCGGCGTTACTCGAGTAGAGGCGCTGTCGCCCGAAGCTGTGGTGGCTCAAATAGATGCCGTTATAGGGGATATCGGTGTACAGAGCGCTAAACTCGGCATGTTGCTCAATAGTGAAATTATGATGGCCGTTGCCGAAGCGATCGCACGCACGGCAGTGCCCTTTTGGGTAATTGACCCGGTGATGGTGGCTCGCACCGGGGCCCAGCTGATTGACGATCAGGCCATCGCCATTCTGAAAACCCATCTCGTCCCTCAAGCGACTCTGCTTACCCCCAATCGCTATGAAGCTCAAATTCTCAGTGGACAAGACATTCATACCCTTGCTGATATGCAAGCGGCGGCAAAGACGATTTTTGACTTGGGGCCGCAGGCCGTACTCCTTAAGGGCGGTGGCATGATGGCAGACCTGCGGGGCATTGATGTTTGGTATGACGGTGAGCAGTCCCTGACGCTGACGACACAGACCGTAGAAACCACCGATACCCACGGCACTGGATGTACTCTATCAGCTGCGATCGCTGCCAACCTCGCCTTGGGCAAAGCCCCGCTTACCGCTGTTCGCGCCGCTAAAGACTACGTGACTCAAGCCCTACGGCATTCCCTGCGCATTGGCCAAGGTCAAGGACCAGTAGGGCATTTCTTTCCGCTACTTTGAATCAGGCGAGTGTGAGAGTGCTTGAGTGATGGCGCTTCGGGGTAATGAAGTGGATGAGGTCGCAGGTCCAAGAACGAAGAACTATGCCGTATTCCCTACCCCACACTCTACGCTCTGCACTAATAATCCAGCTCTTCTTCGTATTCAGTTACTTTTTTCTTCTGAGGAATATTGACTGGAGGCGCGTTGTAAGGTTCCGGCTCATCGTCAGTCCAGATATCTTCGGTCACTTCTTTGACATCGGCTTCATAGTTGACTGGCGCCGGATTAACGGGTGGAGCGGGCCAGTTATCTTCTTCGTCTAGAGAGGCTTCGCGATAGGCCATCTCGGCTTGCCGCTGGGGCATAGGCTCAGCGGAAATGGGCTCGGGCTCTCCCCAATCATCTTCAGTCCAGCGCTCTTCGATCGCCGGTTGGCGAGTCTGCTGCATGGGCTCTACGGGCGTCTGGATGCCTGACGGCAATTGGTTAGCGGTGGAAACCGGCATAATATATTCGCTGTCGTCGTCGCGTTCCCAAGGCGCGCGGCCAATGCCCAACCGCTCTAGGATGCCAACGCTGAGCTGCACCAGCTTTTCCTCTGCGCCCTCAAACACGATCAGGCGATCCGGGCCGCTGCTGACGATTTCATCAACCGGCAGCTCATAGGTGCTGATCACCTGGTCGGGAATTTTAGGCAGACCAAAAGACGCGATGATAATTGATTCTAGTTTGCCGGTAACCACATCAAACTTAAGGTCACGCAGACGGCCCAGCAGTTCACCCGACTCGGTGATGACTTCAGAATTGAGCATGATGCTATAGGGAGCCATGTTCAAATCGTCTTCGATGACGTCGTCATCATCGACCAAAATTACGTCCCCGACTTGTCGGATGCTGCTCAGCTGCATGATGTGCTCAGTCCCAGACATCACTCCCGGCAGCAGTTGCTCCCGCAGTCCCACTGCAACGACTTCACAGCGATCAACATCTACCCATAGCTGGCTGACAAATCCTAAGCTTTTCCCCGCCGTTTTAGTGACAACTTGCGTACCTAAAAAATCGGAGCGTTGACGGAACTGGTCATAGGATGAGGTCATAGCCGGAGCCTAGTGAAAACTTAAAATCAGCGATTGAACCGCAGGGCTTTAATCAACGATTCTACAGGAGGACTCTGATCTTAACAGATCTATACGGACGCACTTTTGGCCTCTAGATTGATGCCGAGCACCTGAGTGTATGCTCCTCGAGCCTGAGTGACGCCGATCGTCCGCTGGGCGGCTTCGATCATCGGGCGACGTAGACTCACCACGATGAACTGCGCCTGTTGCGCCTGTTGCTTAATCATTTTAGAAAGTCGTTCGACGTTCGCACCGTCGAGGAACATATCAACCTCATCGAAAGCATAGAACGGGGAAGGACGGTAGCGCTGGAGCGCAAAGATAAAGCTCAAGGCAGTTAGGGACTTTTCGCCCCCCGACATAGAGGCCAAGCGCCTTACCGGCTTGCCTTTGGGGTGCGCCACCAGGTTGAGGCCACCGTTGAAGGGATCTTGGGAATCGTCGAGCTGCAAATAGCCGTCGCCATCCGAAAGCTGGGCAAAAATTTCGCTGAAGTTTTCATTTACCGCGTCAAAAGCCTCTTGGAAGGCTTGCTGCCGTAAGGTGGTGAAGTTTTCGATGCGCAGCAGCAGCTCAGTCCGTTCTTCTTGCAGCGTGGTGAGTTTGTGGGAGAGTTCTTCAAGACGCTCTTGGGTTTGATTGTATTCTTCCAGTGCCAGCATGTTGACGGGTTCCAGAGCTTCGAGCCGGCGCTGGAGAGAGCGAATTTGTTTCTTGACCGCCTCCAAGTCGGTGTCGGCGGGCATATCCGGTAGCGGATCGGGCAGGTCGGCGGCTTGGGTTTGCAGCTCCGTTGTTAAACCTGTAAGCTGCTGCTGGCGTTCTTTACGAGTTTCGAAGCGTTTTTCACGCTGCCATTCAAGCTGCTGCTTTTGGGCCTGCTGTTCGCGATATTGACCCTCAACACGATCGCGCTTGCCCTTTTCCTCTGCCAGTTGGGCATCAAGCGCGCTTAACTGCTGGCGCAGCTTTTGAATCGCCGCGTCTCGCTCGGTTTGCTGGGTGGTTAAGGCGAGGCGCTGCTGCTCTTGCTGGGTCTGCTGCTGCTGATAGCCGGTAATTTGGGTCTGCTGCTGCTGCAGGGCAATTTGAGCCCGCTCTTGCTGGGACTGAAAATCGCGCAGGCGGTTTTCGGCGGCCTGCAACATGGCTTGGCGATCGCTCAACTGCTGCTCTAGGGCCTGTACTGCGGCCTGGGCCTGCTGCCATTCGCTATGGGTTTGGGACTGCTCTAGGTCGGCAAGGGCGGTGCGTTGGGCCTCGAGTTCGGCTTCTTGCTCAGGCAGGTGTGCTGCTACTTCGACGAGGCGGCTCTGGGTGGCTGTGAGTTCTTGCTGGTACTGGGCTAGGCGGCTTTCTCCCTGGGCTCGCTGCTGCTGTAGCTGCCGCAGTTGCTTTTGGGCCTGCTCGGTTTGCAGTTCTTGCTCGCGGTATTGTTGACGCGCCTCTAATAAAGCCTCACTAGCAGATTTGACGGCCGCAGTCGCGGCGGCAATGCGTTGCCCACAGCGAGCCAAAATCTGGTCAATCTCAGCGAGGCGATTACGGAGAGCGATCGCCTCCTCCGATTCCCCTGCTTCGACTGTGCCAAAATGCAGTCGGCCTCGCTGTTTGTTAAGGCTGCCCCCGGTCATTGCGCCACTAGTTTCCAGCAGTTCGCCATCAAGGGTGACCAGGCGCTGCTGCCCCAGTTGGCGACGGGCTGCTGCCAGCGTTTCAAACACGGCGGTGCTGCCAAAGACAAACTCAAATACTTTGCGATAGCGATCGTCACAGTCGATTAGATCGACGGCGTAGTTCACCAAGCCATCGGGGCGCTTCCAGTCGGGAATGCGGTTGATCTTGGGCACGCGAATCGCATTTAGCGGTAAAAAGGTGGCGCGACCAGCTCGCCGCTGCTTAAGCAGAGAGATGCCCTCGGCCGCGACCTGATCTGTTTCCACCACCAGATATCCCAAACGCCCCCCTGCCGCAATTTCTAGCGCCAGTTGGCAGCGCGGATCGACTCGCCCCAGTTGCGCCACTAGGCCGCAAATTCCCGGCAGGCCGCTATCCATCAGGATTTGTGTCGCCTGAGTGCCCTGGCTTTCCTGCATCGCTTGAGTTTGCGCTTCCAGCTTATCGAGTTCCCGCTGCTTTTGGCGCTGCTCTTGCAGCAGCCGCTGCTGTGTTTCCTGCTGGACTTGCAGTTCTTGCTCGGCGCTGGTCACGGCTTGAGCCAACCGCTGAATCTCGGCTTCGGAGCGGTTGGTACCGGCGGTATGGGCAATTGTCGGATCTTGGGCTGCCATTTGCTGGGCCAAAGTTTGCACCGTGGCAGACAATTCTTCGATCTGCTGGGTCAGCTGACTGACTCGCTCTTGCAGGCGCACCTGCTCGGATCGCTGCGGCTCCAAAGTCTGCAATAAATCCTCAATTTGCCGCCGCCGCTGAGTTTGCTCTTTGACCCAGGCCTGAGAGGCACTCGCGATCACGCTGGTAGCTTCCCGCTTAGCCAGCACCGCCGCCTGAGCCTCCTCGCATTGACGGGCTAGCGTCACGAGCTCGCCCTGCTGCAGCACCTGAATCTCTTCGGTCAGGCGAGCCAGTGTCTGCTGCTGCTGTTGCCGGGCGATTTGGCTCTGCCGCAGATGGGCCGCTGTCGTTTGGCCGTCGGTGGTCAATTGCTGTTGCTGCCGCTGCAGCTGTCGCAGCTCGGCTTCTTGAGTTGCCAACTGGGACTGCAGCGCTAAATGCTCATCCTCACCCAGGGCTTTGACACGGGTATTCAGCTCCTCTAGCGCCTGGGCTGTCGCCTGCATCGTGGTTTCCAACTGCCGGATCTGTTCGCCCAATTGCTGAATGGCTTCGGCATCCGTTTGGATAAGCTGCCGCAGAGTGTTCACCTGCTGCTGCTGCTGCCGCCAAAGCAGCACAATTTCCCATTCAGTGCGCGTGTGCAGTTCGGCTTTGAGGCGCTGATATTTTTCGGCTTTGATGCGGTCTTGAGCCAGGCGATCGCGCTGCAGAATGAGTTCTTGCTCCACCATGCGAAACCGTTCCTCACGCTCGCGCACGACTTCGAGTTTTTCCAGGGCCCGGTTGATTTTGCGATCAAAAGACGCCACCCCTGCCAGTTCGTCGATAATTTCCCGCCGCTCGCGGGAATTCATCGAAATAATGCCGGTCACATCGCCCTGCAGAACGACGTTGTAGCCTTCGGGATAGACGTGAAAGCGCTGTAGCTGCTCGTGCAGCTCGGTCAGCGTACAGGGAGCGTTGTTGATGTAATAGTTGGAGGTATACGTCCCTTGGTTCGTCACTCGCAGGCGTCGCGTCACCGTCCACTCACGTGGCGGGGACGGTAGCGGCACAACTTTGTTCTCTGAGTCACTGGCCGCTGTTGATAATTCCGGCTGCCCAGCCGCATCTAGCGGCTCTTCATCGCTTGCAGGCATGGCCGCCACGTCGATCGCATCGCTATTGTCTCCTTCTGGAGTAGCGTCGCGGTCAATAATCAGGTCGGGAGAAACATCGGTAATGTCAAAGGTCACTGTAACTGTGGCCTCAGCCGTAGACCGCCGCCCCATGTGACTCTGATTGACCAGATCCGGCAGGCGATCGGCCCGCATCCCGCGCGAACTCGCAAGCCCTAGGGCAAACAGCAGCGCATCCAGAATATTCGACTTGCCAGAACCGTTCGGCCCAGAGATTACTGTGAATCCCGGCAATAGCGGCACTGCAGTCGTGCCACCAAACGACTTGAAATGAGACAGTTCTACGCGCTTAATATGCACTGGCCAGAGCCTGAGCGGTTAAAACAAACGTACTTAATTTGCAGGGAAATGACAAGACCATTGGCAGGCTAACTTTATGGGAGCGATGAAAGAGTTAATAACATTGCCGAGACGGTAAAGGTCGACAGAACTGAAAATGAGTTTAACTATACCAAATGCTGATCGCTACCCATAGAGTTGAAAATTGAATTCAGCTAGTCATTCCGCTACATCTAGAGCTGTCACCACTATTAAGTACTATCGTTTGCAAAACGACGCCTAAGTTTACTGTTACTCTCTGGGAAATGCCACGGTATCGATAAATTTTTTGCAATATTAGGCTATGTAGCGGCTGCTCCGACAATTAGCCGACTGGGTGAATTCAACCTGATTTGCAGCGCGGTTTTCTGTCTCAGAGTGCTGTTCGCGTTCGTCACAACTCCCTAGGCTGAAATCGCTTTTGCGCCGGTCTTAGGGGCTACATCAATAGAACAAGGGCGTCAATAGACAAAAAGCTCTGAGTGCTGTTCAATCTGGCAACCGATTCATTGGGGGCAGGAGTTCTCCTGACGGTCTTGGGGATTGTTGCGATCGCCCTGCTTGGCGTTTCGTCTCTGTTGGTTGAAACTGGGTCGCTTTGAATTTGCTTTCCAGCGGCGCGACCAAACTGATTTATGCTTTCCCAACTCGCGAACTTGGACGTTCCAGCTACGGCCTCGAAAGGGTTGGATTTGGCTGCCAGTCAACGGGATTATGCCTCTGGTGCTTGCGCAGTATGATTTGGCTAGAGATTCCCTTTGACGCGCCATGGGGGCTGGAAAAATTCCTCGGCACATTATTTTATTCTCTGGCGTTACCTGATTGAATCCGCCCGGTAGCATGGCATGACGAATGAATATCTTGATAACCAAACATGAGGAAAGCCCTACCGCGATCAAGGTGTAATCTGGTTAAACAGGGCTGTATTTAGGGATATCGTAACGCGCCAATCAACTGTGACTCCTACGATTTTGACTGACCGATGCTCGCCCCAACTGGCTAAATACGAGGCGATTGCGGTTAAGATTTGCAACCTTTTGATCAAAATTCAAGCTGTTCATCCCGAATGGATTCAGGAGCGATTTCGTCACCTGTTGCTGAGTGACCATAGGGCTAAGCTCGTTCAACAGTTCTCGACCCACTTACAAAAGCCGGTTGATCAAGCCACGCTGATCGCCCACATCAATCGTCTGATTGCGCAACTGTTGATTCCGGCGGCGACAACTCCTCAGCTTTATCAGCAGCTCAATCAATTTTTGGCAGCTGAGTTAACCTCGGCTGAATTCTCCGCGCCTCTGCCGAAGACTACTGCTGCAGGCAGTAAAGAAAGCGATCGCACCCCAAAAAAGGTGAGTTCTGGCCTGCAAGCCATATCAATTTTGCTGTTAGATGCAGAGAATATTGACCTTGACCAAGCGGCTGAAGCCTGGTTGGCAAAACAGTGTCAATATCCCCTGTCATTAAAGTTTGCGTTCGGCAACTGGAAAAAGCTGGGAAATCGTGACCTGATTCTGCATCAGCAGGGCTATCATCTGATTCACGTTCCCAGCGGCAAGAATTTGGCCGATATCAAGATGACGGTGCTCGGCGCTTCTCTGTCCGTGCATTTGCCCGCAATCAAAGCGGCGATGATCTGCTCCAACGACAGCGATCTAGTCAACCTGCGCGACATCTTGAACTGTCAGTGTCTTGACGTCTCGCTGCTACAGCGGCATGAATATACACTGACGCTGACCGACTGCCGCACCCAGCGGAAAACAACGTTCAGCTTACCCCAACCGGCTCAAATGCCTTCTGTCGAAAAAGGAATACAGTTTTGCCAAACCTGCGTGAGACCTACGGCTGAGACCGGTATGTTGCTTTCTCAGCTGGCATCGAGCTTTGCGAAAACGTTTCAATTTCCGCTTAGAGTCTTTGTCAAACACCATGGTTTAGCCAAATCTCCCAAAGCGTTGTTTCAAACTTTGGCAACCTTTGAAGTTTTTGTCAAAAAATCTGATTCTCAGACCTATATTCGAACGGGCTCGTCGAGCGGTGATGTCAAAGTGACTAATGCTCAAACTGGCCGTCGGCAAGCGAAAGCATTTACGCCCGCAAGACTGAGAATCGTTGCAGTCGGCATTACCAAACGACTGCTTAAAGAAACCGATAGTCAGACAGTTGTGGTGGGAGCGATTGCCGCCGCCTTTCGCCAACAGCAAGGCTGCGCCATGAAGGCAACTCTAAAAGAGTTGGATTTGCCATTGAACTTGCCTAAGTTTCTACAAATCTGCGACGGTCTGACGCTGCGGCGATCGCACAATCAATGGCTCGTCGCTCTGGCTGAGCAGAAATAATAGTCTCACTCTGAATTTTCGTTAGCATCAAAATTGAGTTATGCGAAGGCCGCTACTTTACTTTTTTGGGAAGAGTCAACGGGTAGGTAAGCCGCTGCCACCTAACCAACTTCGCTGCAGGGTGTGCCACTGCCGTTGCTGCTGATATTTTCACTGTTACGGTCAGCCGTTGCAGCAGCGTCGTCAAACTTTTGCTGATCAAAGAAATACACCGAACGGATGGGATACGGAATGCTGTAGTCAGCCGCATCACAAGCAGCCTTCAGCGCCATGATCATCTGAGTTTGAGTGCGGCGAACAACAACTTTTGTCGGACGAGTCCAATAGCGCACTACAAAATTGATTGAACTATCGCCGAAGCCCACGATATCCACTTCCACTTCAGGTTCGTCAAGCACGCCGTCAACTTTAGTCGCTGCCTTCAACAAGACCTCGCGAGCTGCAGACAGTGGAGTGTTATAGTCCAAGCCGATTTCCAAATCCGTGCGCCGCTTTGAGTCTTCAGTCAGCACTTCAATCGGGTTAGTAAAAACAACCGAATTAGGGATCACAATCCTTTCGCCCTGGTAGGTTCTAATCTTGGTTGAACGAATAGTGATGTCATCAACAGTGCCTTCATAATCGCTAACAATTACCTGATCGCCCACCTGAAAGGGCTGATTCAGCAGTAGCAAAATGCCCGCCAAGAAGTTTTTGAAAATATCTTGGAAAGCGAAGCCCACAGCCACAGAACTCAGGCCCAGCAGCGCAACAATGTCTCCCAATCCCAAGTTGGGAAACAGCAGGATACAGGCAATCAGAATACCCGCGACCCAGAGCGTAACAGTTGCTGCCTGCACGGCTAACAGCTGTAGTGAAAAATTAGTGGTGCAACGCTCAACAATTGATCGAGTTAACCGTCTAATTGGCCTGACCATGTAAGGAATTAGGCAGACAATCACCACTGCCGCTACCAATGCCGGTAAAGATTGAACCAATCCCCCGAGAAGGTCGAGCAAGCTAGTTTGGACCCTTTCTAAAACCGCAGACATAAAGCTTCGCCAATCAGCATCAAAACAAATATAGTTGTGCCAACCTTAGCCGTCGACAAACTCATGTTGTATCCGTCTGGGGGCAGGTGATCGGTCTGCTATCCGATAGAGGTGACTTGGACAATTTCCTTTTCAGACGTCACCTACGCTTAGGGCAGAGCAGTCAAGTCAAAGGGCTGAGTCGTCTTTGAGGCATAAACTATTTAAGATGGAGGATAACTTGTTGATTGGACTTGACTGTGACGGTTACTCCTCTACCTTTGATGGCCGATCCGGCTGATTTACTTAAAGACGCGATCGCGTCTCTCGATATTCCTGCAGACTGGGTGGGCATGCGGGCCACTCGTGAAGTGCACGTCTCGCGATCGCAGCGAGACGGTCATCCCGAAGGCAACCAGCGATCGCTGCAGCAGGGGGCGATGATCGAAGTCCTCATCAATGGACAAATGGGCTATGCCGCCACTAATCGTCTAACCGTTGAGGGACTCCGTCAGGCCGCCAAACAAGCCTTTCAGCAGGCTCAAGCCGCAGCCCCCTGGCGTATCCACGCCTTTGCGCCCGACATTCGCCCTCCCGCGATGGGCATTTATCATACTTTTGTTGAAAGGCCCTTCAAAACCCTGACCGCTGCTCACGCCCATGAGCTGCTGTCGCGCATCTGTCACGGCCTGAAAGTCTCTGACAAAATCGTACAGGCTAGCGCTGGCATCACCGCCAAGGAAGTTGATGTCTGGTTGGCCAGCAGCAGTGGCACCCAGGTGCACCAGCGATTTTCCCTATTTACTCCGACCTATGCAGCGACGGCCCAAGACGGCCCCATCGTGCAGACTCGCAGCAATAACGGTCGAGGGCACAGCTACCAGGCTGGCTGGGAATTTTTTGATCTGGGTGACGAACTCTGGGAAGCGGTTAATCGGGTTGGTGAGCAGGCGGTTGAGCTACTGACGGCGGCTGAGTGTCCGGAAATGACCACCACACTGGTATTGGCTCCCGACCAGATGATGCTGCAAATTCATGAGAGCATCGGCCATCCGCTGGAGCTCGATCGCATTCTAGGGGATGAGCGCAATTATGCTGGCGGCAGCTTTGTAAGACCGAGCGACTTTGGTCACTTGCGGTATGGCTCGGAGCATTTAAATGTGACGTTTGATCCCACTGTGGATCAGGAGTTTGCCAGCTACGCCTTTGATGACACAGGCGTAGCTGCTGAGCGGCAGCATTTGATTCGCGACGGCATTTTGCAACGGGGACTGGGAAGCCGCGAAAGTCAGGCCCGGCTAGACGTACCGGGAGTCGCCTGCGCCCGCGCCACCTCATGGGACCGACCGCCAATTGACCGCATGGCCAACATCAATGTGGAACCCGGCGATCGCACCTTCGGCCAAATCATCGGCTCTATCGCCGATGGCGTTTATATGGAAGCGAACCGCTCCTGGTCGATTGACGATCAGCGGTTCAAGTTTCAGTTTGGCTGTGAGTATGCTAAGCGCATTCGCGATGGCCAGCTGGCAGAAACCGTGCGGAATCCCAACTATCGGGCCACGACGCCGCAGTTTTGGGGCAGTCTGTCTCAGGTGGGCGATCGCTCGACTTGGCAAGTGTTTGGCACGCCCTTCTGCGGTAAAGGTGAGCCCAATCAAATTATTCGTGTCGGGCATGGGTCACCCGTCTGCGCCTTCGAGGACATCGAAATTTTTGGAGGTGCAGGCTAATGTCAGCATGGGAAACGACCTTTTATCAACTGATTGACGCGCTGCTGCCGCAACTGACCCAGTCCGAAACGGTGAAGGTGAGCTTAGTTGCGGAAGCGAGCCAATTTACCCGCTTTAACCAGGCCAAGGTGCGCCAAACCGGGAATATTGAAAAAGGCTCCCTAACGATTACGCTGATGGGCCAGGGGCGCTCGGCGACGGAAGCCATCACTTTTACGGGCGAAAAGGAAACCGACTGGCCGCTTTTGATAGCGGCACTGACTACGCTGCGAGAAGAGTTGCCGCAACTGCCCGAAGATCCCTACTTGGTGCTGCCAACGGGCGATGCCCAGAGCCGCGAGGCCTACCCAGGCAGTTTATTAGAGATTGAGGCGATCGCCCCCACTCTACTGACTCCAATGGCTGGACTCGATGCCGTTGGTTTATATGCTGGGGGCCTTTCTGTGCGCGCCTATGCCGACTCGGCGGGACAGCGTCACTGGTTTGAAACAGCCACTTTCACCGTCGATTATTCGCTGTTTACAGCATCGGGGCAGGCCGTGAAGGGTACCTATGCCGGGCGTCAGTGGAGCGATGCCGCCTATGGCGACAACCTTGCAGCCGCTAAAACCCTTTTGCAGCAGATGTCGCAATCGCCGAAAAAGCTAGAGCGCGGCCAGTACCGCACCTATTTTGCGCCCGCCGCCGTTGCTGACTTGATGAGCATGCTGTCATGGGGGGGCATTGGAGAAGCCGCCATTCGACGCGGCGGCAGTGCGTTGGGAGCCCTGCAGCGCGGTGACAAGATGCTGTCTCCGCAAGTCAACTTGACCGAAGATTTTTCTCAAGGTCAGGTGCCTCGCTTCAATCAGTTTGGTGAATTGGCGCCCCTTACGATGCCGCTGATCGCTGCGGGCCAGCTTAAAAATACCTTGGTTAGCGCCCGTACTGCGAAGGAATATGACCTTGCTTCGACCTTTGCTGAACCAGGAGAATATCTGCGATCGCCCGTCCTCGCTACCGGCAGTCTGGCCGACGAAGACATTCTTGCCGCCCTCGACACTGGACTGTATGTTTCGAATTTGCACTACTTGAACTGGAGCGATCGGCCTAACGGCCGGATCACGGGCATGACCCGTTACGCCTGTTTTTGGGTCGAAAGGGGCAAAATTATCGCCCCGATTGAAAATCTGCGCTTTGACGAAAGCCTCTATAACTTTTGGGGCGATAACTTAATCGACTTAACTCAAACCGCCCAGCTCATCCCTGAGGTCGGCAGCTACAGCTATCGCGATCTCGGCGGTACCCTTGCACCGGGCATGCTCGTCAACAACTTCGCCTACACCCTCTAGTGGCCTCATCAAGGCCCAAAGCAGTGTTTCCTACGGTCGGTTCTTCGCTTCGATGTCCCAACGCACGAAGGCAAATTTAGCCTGACGAGCTGATCATACCGCTTGCTTGATTGGTTCAAATGAACTATTCTACCTGTGGGTAATTAGCTAGGCTGTTGTCGCGCTGGGGTCGCCAGAGCGATCGCTTGACAGTCTACAACTCGTCTACGGGAACCGTTCACCTTTCGAGAATTGACTGAATCATCGTTCATGATTCCTATGGAGGTAGAGAAAATGACCGAGTTCACCAGTTACGCACCGGGCACCTTTTGCTGGGTTGACCTTGCTACAACCGATGCTGATGCCGCCAAAGCGTTTTACACTCAACTATTTGACTGGACCGCAACTGATGTACCTGCAGGCGAAGCGGGGACTTACACCATGCTCGAAAAGGGCGGCAAGAACGTCTGCGCACTCTATCAGATGCCCCCCGAAATGAAGCCGGAGGAGACGCCACCCTACTGGTTGAGCTACGTTTCGGTAAAGGATGTCAATGCTAGTACTGATAAGGCCAAGGCTTTGGGAGGGCAGATTTTGCAACCCCCCTGCGATGTGATGGAATCGGGCCGCATGAGCCTAATTCAAGACCCGACAGGAGCGGTTTTTGCGCTGTGGCAACCGCAGCAACATCACGGCGCTGATTTAGCCAATGAGCCCAATACCCTCTGCTGGAACGAGCTGCAAACTAAAGATTTAGCCAAAGCGGCCGACTTTTATGGTCAGCTTTTAGACTGGACGACGCAGCTAAGCAAAAATGCCCTAGGCGGCGACTACACTGAATTTCAGCTGGGCGGCCAGTCGGGCGCGGGCATGATTGAGATTCAGGCTGATTGGGGCGATGTGCCGCCGAATTGGGTGGTGTACTTTGCCGTCGACAACTGTGACGCCACCCTGGAGAGAGCTAAGGTGTTGGGAGCTAAAGTCGATATGCCGCCAATAGATATTCCAGATGTCGGACGCTTTGCCATCCTGCAAGACCCTCAGGGAGCCTATTTCACCGTGATTCAGATGGTGAGTTAAGGCCGATTGTGCATCAGTGCCGTTACGGGTTCAGGATTGGCCGCTGCAGTATTCCATTTACGGGATGCGATAATGCAGTTCGGCTAAGCCCGCCGATAGGGAGCGCGTATTGATGAGCTGCAGTTTTTGGGTGGCGACATCCTGATAAAGAGAAATGCCGCCACCCAGAATGATGGGAGCGATGGTCAAGATCACTTCGCTGATCAGGCTTCGATTCATAAATTCGGACGCAACGCGACCGCCGCCAACCACCCAAATACGGCAAAATCCTTGGCGTTCAACTGCGGCTATAACGGCTTCAAAATTATGCTTGAAGGCAATATCCGGGCGATCGCTACTCAAGTTTCGGTGAGTCAAGACATAGGTCGGTTTGCCTGCATAGGGCCATGGGCCAAAACCGAGCACCTGCTCGTAAGTCGTGGCTCCCATAATCAGCGCGTCAATGGTGCTGTAAAAGCTCTCGTAGCCAATACTTTCGTCATCCGCTGCAATTTCATTTAACCAGTCAACACTACCGTCGGTGCTGGCGATGTAACCATCAATGGAGGTCGCGATATACAGAACAAATTCAGGGATGGCTGACATACCAAATCTGTCGACTGAGCTAAGTATAGACTTCCGCTAATTCTTGGCAAAGCCGCCGTATTCTGGTTTGTAGCGGGCAATAAACTGGCGATTTTCGCCATAGATCAGGATTGGAAGCTGCACTTGATTGCCCAGTCGCATGACGTTTTGCACCAGCTTGTGGGTTTCTTCAATGACCGAATTGTTGCGATTGAGGCTTCCCTGGTTAGATGGCGGCGAAATCGACTGGCGAATGGCGCTATCGTACGGCTCTCGCACCGTTAGTTCAATCTGCTGTGAGCTATGGCTGTAGGTGCAGATGCCGACATCAGGGGGGCAGAGTTCAGCTAAGTCTTCATCGATGGACTGTAGAGCCACTGCCTGCTTGAGGCGGCTTTGGGCCTGTTTAAGTGAGTTTTGGTAGCCGTCGAGTTGTTCTTGAGCTTCGGCATATCGCAGCGTATTTTTCGGCACCTGGCGCATTTGCGCGTAGGCTTCATTCCAAAAATTGACGGCTTGGGTCCACTGATTGGTGCGTTCTGCCGCTTGGGCCTGGGCCGCGTCGGCGAGGGCGTCTTGATAGGCCCGTTCACCCGCCTGCTCAAAAGAGACGCGGGTGCGAGTTTGGATGGCTTGACTGCGATAGTCTGAGAGGTGCGATCGCCCTTCTTCATAAGCCAGCGTGCCCTGAGGAATTTTGCTAATCGCCTGCAGAGCGCGATTCCATTCTCGTTGAGCGATGAGCCAGTCACTGAGGGTCGTTGCCGATGCCGTTTGCGCCGCCGCCAGTTCACTCGCGGCTAAGGCCTCTGTGAGATTGGCTTCTGCCGCTTCTTCCACCGCTAGCCGTTCGCCAATCGTGTCGTAGTTGGCTTCATATTCTGCCAGCTTTTGTTGCGCAAACTCTGCTAAGGGGCCATCGGCAGGCACTCGCTGCAAGTGGTTGACCGCCTTTTGCCACAGCAGATGCACCTCGACCCAGCGGGGTACCGGATGGGGCGGATTCTGGCTTTTCTCTGAGGCTTCAGTGGCAGTCTCTTGGGCCGCAATAATCCACTCTAGGTCAGACAGCTGGGTACGATAGCGCAGCAGTTCTGCCTGAGCGGCATCGTAGTGCGAGGACCACGGGGGAATCGCAGACACCAACCGAATTGCTTTTTGCAGGTTTTTGTGGGCGCTGCGCACTTCGTCAGGGCGAGGATCACCTGTCAATTCGTTGAGGGTGGCTTGACTCAGGTCGCTGGCCGTTTGGCGACGCTCGCAGTTACCAAAGTTGCAGGGACGGCTGATGCCATAGGCGATCGCTCCAACTGCCAGCCCTGCTGCCGCTAGCCCTAATACTGAACGCCAAGGCAATGCTTGCCAGTCAGCCACAATGTTGGCCCACTTGGACCGCAACTGTTCCGGTTCAGCAAAGCCTTTAACTGTCTGCCACACGCTGATTGGATAAGCAAACGTCGCAGCCCCATCGGGTTCAGTTGAGGCGGCTGCATCGTCGCTGTCTGTCGTCGGAGAAGATAGTAAGACCAGAGCTCCAGCCGGTACCTCTGACGCTGATGACGATTCCTCAGCGGCTGCTCCCTCGCTCTCAGCAGAGTCAAACAGTTCGACAATCGTGTCTGCTGGTTGCCAACCCCAACTCCGTGCCGCATAGGGACTCGCAGTGCCCTGCTGCCGCAGATAAAGCCGCACGGGCAGCTCACCGTTGTCATCTAGCAGTTCTTCAGGCAGTTCGGTTTCGGCTAGTCCAGTGCTCATTGCCAGCGCCAGCGCATTAAATCGCTCATCCCGAGCCGCGGCAGTAGTTGCTGCTGCCTTGTCTTCAGAGAGCACGAGCAACCGCCCCTGCTGAAAGCGGCAGCGAATAGTGGGTAGAGTCTCCGGCGACATCTCTGCGATCACCGCTTGAATACGTTGTTCAAGCGCCGCCACCAATCGATCTAACGCCGCAAATGAAGTGGAGGAAGTCATGACCTTAACCCTGAGGACCTGGGCTGACACCTATATTGTGTAGAACAAAATAGTGCTGGCTTATGGCACCGCAGTATAGCAAGGCTTTCTTAGTTTGGAACATTCACTCTGGCGTGGCGTTACCCACTGAGCCAAAACGGCTCGACCCGTGCGACCATGGCTGCTACTCAAACCCCTGGCATCAGAGAAAACAGCCGCGAAGGCTTTCGGTAGTGCTTGGTCGCGGTTGGAGCTAATTTGTTCAGAAGAAGTCCTAGGGAGCCTTTCTCTGCCAAATCGACAGACTCTGTTCTGCAGCCAGTGAGGAACTAAAAAATTACGACGCTGCCTCTGTCCTTAGACAAAAAGACTGCTCTTATTAAGACAAGAAAATCAAGGCAAGGAAATGCTCTAAAAGTGCAAAACCCTTAATTTTGCACCTGATAAGGATCATTAGAACAATGCAAGTGAGCGAAAGCCTTTTACAAAGAAACTTTCATTTCCAACTGTCGTATTCTGACTTCTGCATTTTGCCTTATCATTAACGCCCGCAAAGTTTGTAAATCATCTTTGAGAGGAAGTTTCGAGCCAGGTAATCTCGACAGGACTGCCAGTTTGCAATCCCAGTTCTGCAGCCCGACCGCCCCGCAGCTCTAGGACGTAATCGACGGTCTGACTGCCTGGGCCATAGGTCGGACAGGGAGTGGCTTCGCACGGAGGAACATCACGAGAGATGGCAATAATTTCGCCATTTTGGATAAAAACCATGTCCAGCGGAATCAGGACATTTTTCATCCAAAAGCTGACTGGACGGGCTGGCTCAAAAGGGAATAGCATGCCGCGATCGTCGGGCAGCGATTCCCGCGCCATCAGTCCAGTGGCCTGCTGTTGAGGAGTTTTGGCCACCTCTAGGCCAATGATTTGGTCATTGAGTTCAACTTCGGCTGTCACAGGCAAAATTTGACCTTGAGCAACCAGCTGTGGATTGACAGAGTCTTGAGACCCATCAGGCAGCAATTCGGGGACAGATTCGATTGGTTGTGACTCTGTCAAGGGGGCATTGTTGCTCTCTGAAGCGGCAGGATAGCAACTAGCGATACTGATTACAGAAAGCAACGACAGCAGTGCGTAACCGACGGTTTCCACGCGCCATTTGGCCAAAAGCTTCACGGACTCAACTCCTAGCTGACTGGTCAGTTAATGAAAGCAAGCTATCTAGACGCATAGTACCGCTAGAAGTGCCTATCAGCTCAACCGAAGTGGCGATTTCAGATATCACAATAACAGAAATGTCATGCTTGCCATTTTGGGTGAGGCCTGGCGCTGCGGCCGCGATCGCTCCTTTAAAGATGCTCCTCAACCGCCCCATAGAAGCTGCATTCGCAGCTTTCGTACTTCGATCACTTGAGCAACTGTAGGGAATACTGATGGTCTTACAGCATTCTTGCGTCTAGGGGAGGCACATCAATCTTCCTAAGAACGAAGGCTTCAGATTATTTTTTGTCTCTCGCCATCTCTCAGCAGCGCTGTCAATGAATTGACAGCCATTAATACGTTGACACGTCCTAGCTCTCACGCAGCACATAGCCCACGCCTCGAACAGTCTGAATCAGGCGCTTTTCGTGGTCACTATCAATTTTTAGGCGCAAATAACGAACATAGACTTCAATGACGTTGGACTCGCCCATAAAGTCATAGCCCCAGACATTTTCGAGAATTTGTTCCCGTGCTAACACCTCGCGGGGATTTTCCATCAAATAGCGCAGCAGTTCAAATTCTTTCATGGTGAGGTCAATCACGCGACCGCTGCGGGATGCTGTGCGAGTGCTTAAATCAAGCGACAGGTCGGCAAATCGCAGCTGCTCGGCGGAGGTATCGCCAGGTTGTAGATAAATCTGCACGATTTTCAAAAAAGCATCGGCCTGATACGGCTTAAGGCAGTAGTCATCGGCCCCGGCTTCTAGGCAAGAAATGCGATCTTCGAGGGTCTCGCGCGCCATTAACAGCAGCACTGGCATGCAGAAGTGGGCACTTCGCAGCTTTTGACAGACAGACAGCCCTGATTCGCTGCCTAGCGAACGATCAATAATAATTAAGGCTGGTTGCGATCGCTTAGTCTTTTCAATTCCTTGGGTGCCAGTTTTCGCAACCTCGACGCTGTATCCCGTCTCTGCTAAATCACGACTGATGCGATCAACGAGATCATTATTGGCGCAGATTAGCAAAACTTGAGGAGCCGACTCAGTAGAGAGACTTTCCATAATTTGCAGCAACCTCAATTTGGAGTCGATCAAATATTTTCAAGCCTGCTAGCAATCGGTCACTTTTCAGCTTAAGAGACCGTAACCGTCCCCTAACGCCAAGGCTTTGCCTTCTTAGAGGGAATAGTAGGGATGTTGCTAGGCGTTTTGACTTTCTCCTCTTGGGAGACGCTAAGTGCCAAGCACTTACTGCGTAAGCACGTTGGCGCAGGCTATTTGAAAGACTTACGACTTCGCTTAGCCAACTATAATCCCTGAGATGGTTGCAGAACCCTAAAATATGACCTTTACTTATTCAAGTGTTTAATATTAGCGGAGTAACGTGATGATTTGTCATCGGCTTATTTAAGCTTCATCCTAAGAAATTAAGAAGACTTATCCAAAATTCCTAATTGATTGATAAGTGCCACTACGGCAGCTTTAACTCAGCTTGGAAAACTGAAATCTTGCACTAGCTATAAATAGCCTACATTTGCCCCCTCTTCTGGGGTGCTGGCTAGCGAAGCTATGTCGCAAAGCCTTTAGAGCTTTTAATCCCCAACTCCAGAGGCCTTTCACTTCAGAATCTCTGAATTTAGAGGGGGCAAAACGGGGGGCACAAGCTCAGTTATGTGAAATCTGAGGAAAATCAATAAGCGGTGGACAGCTGGTTCTCGTGACGAACTTCTCACAGGATAAATTGATTTAGTCCGTTTCGTGCAGGCATTTTATTCACGAGCAGAATAAAGAAGGAAACTAATAAAGACCAGATTGAAGCTCAAAACGGATGTGTTATCTGATCTAAAATCGGCGCATTTATATTGCTACTGTCGCCTACTTTATAATGGCAACATCAGCGCTTATGAAAAACCTTTACAGCCAGAAAAATAAACAGCTGTTAAGAGGGCGAACGACGGGATTCGAACCCGCGAGTGGCGGAACCACAATCCGCTGCCTTAACCCCTTGGCTACGCTCGCCATGTGCGCCTTTCAATATAGCATTTCACTTCACCTTCCTAGCAAATTCGGGGAAATATCTGGTTGGGGAACGCCAGCTCCTCTGGATGACCTGATGACAAGAGCTCTAAAGGGGGGGGGAACGGAATAGGTGCTTGACTAGATTGAATTCCTGATGCCTCGCTAGTAAACCGATTTCTAGATTGTGACCCGACACATATATTGACGCTGCCAGGAACTGTGCCCTTAGCCTCACCTAATCTCTCCTTGCCATTGTTGGGAGTGGCGCAGGCTCGTTATAGATAACCGATAAAATGCTGCCGTTAGACACTCTCCATTTCTGGTTAGGCGGACTCAATTGTGAAGCATTAAGTGATTACTATGTAATTGCCACTGAGACTTA
>JBCCNE010000018.1:0-21393 GCA_039026015.1 Cyanobacteria bacterium P01_C01_bin.70
AGAAGACCTTGTCAAGGTATATGAACCCTCGCCTAATGGTGGCTGGTGTTTTTGTAGTGAATGTGGTTCGTCGTTAGCAGGAACCGTCAAAGGCAAAGTCACCTCGATAACATTAGGGACCATTGAAGGAGATCCAGGCATGGAGCCAGAATCACATATCTTCGCAGGCTCCAAAGCTCGGTGGCATGAAATTAATGATAATCTCCCGCAATTCGATAATTGGCCACCAGACACCTGCAAAGCTCCCTAACAAGCGCATGCAGTCGGACGAACGGGCTTAGCTTTGATTTGCTGCTGCTGCAAGGCGTTAGACCACATAACCAGAAAGTATGTTGCAGGCCGCCGATACCACGTTTCATATTTGAATCATGCAGAATGACGGATATTTCAACCCAAGAGTCGCCGCGACGTACGACGATGATGTCGGTTGCGCTGACCCTGAAACAGTAGATCCAGTTGTCAATTTCTTAGCTGAACTGGCTGGTGGTGGTCAGGCACTGGAATTTGGCATTGGCACAGGGCGTATCGCTTTACCGCTCGCGATGAAGGGTGTCGAAGTTTATGGCATCGATCTTTCCCAGGCTATGCTCACTAAGCTGGCGGAAAAACCGGGTAGCGATCGCATCAATGTTACTCAAGGTGATTTTGCCACTACCGTGTGCGAAGGCTCTTTCTCGCTGGTATATCTGATTTTCAACACCATCATGAATTTAACCACTCAAGATGAGCAAGTCAGATGCTTTCAGAATGCGGCTGCACATCTTGCCCCGGGTGGAAGCTTTGTTATTGAAGTTATGATGCCGGCCCTTCAGCTTATCCCCTTTGGTGAGACCCGCCGGGTCTTTGAATTCTGTGGTGATCATTGGGGAGTAGATACTTATGATGTTGTCTCTCAAGGACTAACGTCACATCACTTTAGAATTCGCGATGGGCGGACAGAGCTATCCGCAATCCCCTTTCGCTATGTCTGGCCGTCAGAGCTTGATCTGATGGCAAAGATTGCTAACCTGGAGCTGAAAGCAAGGTGGGGAGGTTGGCAGCAAGAACCCTTTACGAACCTCAGTCGCCATCATGTATCAGTTTGGGAAAAAACTTGTGATAGTCATTAGGCGGCTTGCTCATGACTGCGGGTTTGATTGAGACAGACAACCTCTGCTGTAAAAGCTCAGCGGTTTCGTAAACCCTGTGAGCACCGCCTAACAAGTCGCCCAAGCGAACAGGTAGATATTTCAATAATACAGATTCTCCACACTCTGGCTACACATCCTGTTCCCCGGCCCGTTTGCTCCCAAAGCTCTCCATTCCGATCTGTAGTGCAATTCCGGAGAAATGGTATAAGTCGTCAAGCTGGCTGGCCGCTGCTCCTCTTGAGCATTATGCAAAGCGTGCAGACAAGAGCGTTTCGGTTCACTCGATCGCGCTTAAAGATAAGGCGCGATCGCCATTGGTGTAAAAGGACCAGGACATTTAGCCGCTCTGACGGTGGGGGCCTGCCGACTGACGAGCGATGGCAAAATCAAGCAGATGATTGGCCACGCGATCACAAACTCCCGGCTCGCCCATTTCCTGCTGCATTTCTGCATAGCCAGCGTGAACTACAGCACGAGCCGTTTCACTTTGCAGCAGTTTGAGACCGGCCTCAGCGATCGCCGCTGGCGTGGCTTCCCACTGTACAAACTCTGGCACCACCGATTTACCGGCCAACAAATTAACCGGCGAAATAAACGGCACCCGAAAATTGAGTAAGTAGTAGGCCAACCGGGCCGTAATTGGGTTGAGACGATAGATGACGACTTGGGGCACTTTCATCAGAGCCACTTCAAGGTTGACCGTGCCCGATTTGTTAAGCACCAGATCAGCAGCGGCGATCGCGGATTGACTACCGCCGTCAATCAGATGAGCGTTGAGATTGGTTTGGGCGATCGCTTGGGCAATCTGTGGCCGCAGCTCTGGGGTAGAGACCGGCACTAAAAATTGGGCCCGGGGCATCACCGCCTGAATGTGAGTCGCCGCCGCTAGCACCACCGGCAAAACGTAAGTTAACTCCTGCTTTCGAGAGGCGGGCAATAGCGTAATCAGCAGCGCGTCGACCGGCAACCCGAGCTGCTTGCGAGCAGTGAGACGACCGGGCAGCGGCGCAAATCGATCAACTAACGGATGACCAAAGTAAGCAACCTTAGCCCCAAAGCGGCGATAGTATTCCGCCTCTTGAGGAAAAACCGCCACCATCATGTCCGCGATGCGAGTCAGCCATTGGGTATCTTTTTCGCTAAAGGCCCACACCCACTGCTGCGGGGCAATGTAATAAGCCGTGGCGAGATTGGGAAAACGCTTATACAAAAACTTACCGAGCACCAGGTTAGGACCCATGTAGTCTAAAAAAATGGTGAGGTCAACTTTATTCGCCTTAAAGAAGGCTTTGGCGCGGCGCTGCACCCGGAAGTTAGGAATCAGATACGGCAGCGTTTCTAAAATGCCAACGGCACCAATGGGAGTCGTATCCCCCACTAACTCCGTGCCGGCTGCCACCATGCGCTGCCCACCGAGGCCTGATATCTTCAGCGGCACCCCTCGTAACTGGGCTTGACGATGCAGGGCCTGAGCTAAATAGCTGCCCTGCAGGTCACCCGATACCTCTCCCGTGCTGATAAAAATATGCAGCGACGATGGGCAATCGCTGCGATCGCTGGGTGGCCCGCTCATGCTTCGCGGCCGCTCGCTTTGGTGCGACTGCCGCCAAACATCGGCCCTCGGCGACCGGCATGACTCGACGAAGCGACTAAAAATTCCTGCAGATGACTGACAAACTCATTGTGCGCTGCCCATTTTTCTAATTGCTGCAGGGCTTCGGCTAGGGGTTTATCCGAGCGATAGAGGAGGCGATAAGCCTCTTTGAGTTCGCGGTAGTAACGCCCCCCCTCGAGATCGGTGATGCCGGCGCGACGCAGACCAATCGTGTTGAGTCCCCGCACTCGACAGGCATGGCCCTCGACAACCATGTAGGGCGGCACATCCTGGACAACGCGACTCATGCCGCCAAGCATGGCATAGCAGCCGATACGCACAAACTGATGAACGCCCACCATCCCACCAATCACCGCGTTCGACTCAATTTCGACGTGCCCGGCTAAGGATACGGCATTGGCGATAACGATATGATCTTTAAGCAAACAGTTGTGGGCGACATGCGCATAGGCCATCAGCAGGTTGTGGTTGCCGATGACGGTGGCTTCGCCAGCGTGGGTAGCGTGATTAATCGTGACATACTCACGAATCTTGTTATTGTCACCGATCTTGACCAGACTGACAGAGCCGTCATATTTCAGATCTTGGGGTTCAATCCCAATCACCGCGCCGGGAAAAATCTGATTGTTGGCCCCAATCTCAGTGTGGCCATCAATGACAGCGTGAGCCCCAATCTCAGTATCGGGGCCAACCGTCACTTTTTCACCAATTATTGCATAGGGCCCAACTTTGACGGTGGGATGCAGAGTTGCCCCTGAGTGAATCACCGCTGTTGGATGGATAAGCCTAGTCAAAGACATGCCTCCGGAACCCCGAGTATCAGTAAGACGCACAGACATTATGCAAAAAGTTTGAGGCTAGATTAATCAATGACGGAGAACATCAGCTCTCCCTCACACACCAGTTGTCCATCGACTTCAGCCCGTGCATGCATCTTGCCAAATCGCAGCCGCTTTACCGCCAGCAATGTGACAGTCATCACCAATTGGTCTCCTGGAACCACGGGACGGCGAAAGCGCACCTTGTCGATGCCGGCAAACATACACAAGCCTTCGATGCCCGGCAGCTGAGTCAAAACAATCCCAGAGACCTGCGCCATCGCTTCCACAATCAATACCCCTGGCATAATGGGCCGCCCTGGAAAATGCCCCTGAAACTGCGGCTCATTAAAGGAAACGTTTTTGATGCCGATGGCCCGTTCCCCAGGCACATATTCAATGATGCGATCCACCAGGGCAAACGGGTAACGGTGGGGCAGCAGCGCTTGAATTTCTTCGGCCTCAAAGGCGGTCTTGACTGCTGGAATCTCTGCTGGAGGGGTGGAAGGCGCGGTGGAGGTGCCTGAATTTGAGTTGGTGTCTACCACAGTGGTCATCGGTTCCTTCACATAGGCTAACTTAGCCGAATGTGCCTGCTTTATAAAATCTTTACCATTCTCCCATTTGAAGTGCATCCTAGCTAGATAGGGTTGTGGTTAAAAGCTGGCCGAGCCGGACATGCAGCTGATGACTGGCCTTATAGGCCATGATGTGGCCGATGGGCAGCGTTCCTAAAAGACTTAAGTCGCCGATTAAATCCAACAGCTTATGGCGTGCCGGTTCATTGTCAAAGCGCAGCGGGGGATTGACCCAGCCGTCACGATCGCACACCAGCGCATTTTCCAGGCTGCCACCCTTGATCAAGCCCTGCGATCGCAGGTAATCAATTTGAGGAGCCAGCCCAAAGGTGCGTGCGGGAGCAATTTCTGTGGCAAAGTTGCCAGCCGTCGGGGACCAACTGTGCCACTGGTTGCCAATGGGAGCGAGGTCAAAATCAATGCCGTAGGTCAGCCGAGTAGCGGCCGCGGGCATCGCCACGACAAAGGCATCCTGCTCGCTTACCCAAACCGGCTGTTCAATCACATATGCTGAGCGATGAGCCGACTGGGGCTGCCGCCCCGCCGCCTCAAGGACCGTTACCCAGCCCTGCGCCGAACCGTCGAGCAGCGGCATTTCCGGCCCATCAACTTCAATCATGGCGTTGTCAATGCCTAAGGCCACCATGGCCGCCAACAGATGCTCCACCGTACGAATAGTGGCCGCTCCGTTGGCCAACTCAGTTGACAGCAGCGTCTGCTTAACCGCCGCCACTTCGGCGCGAATTTCAGGACTGCCGGGCAGGTCAGTCCGGCGAAAAACGCGGCCAACATTGGGGGCGGCGGGCAAGATTTGTACTCGGGTCGTGACGCCAGAGTGCAGTCCAATTCCCGTTTGGGTAACCGGACAGGCGATTGTACACTGTGCGGCCACAGCACCGGCAGTCTCAGCCTTTGTCAGTGGAGCCTGAGTCATCGTTTAGAATCGCTCGCCAATGCCAAAGTGTAGTCGGCCATCCCCCTGATCATTAATCCCGTAATCAATGCGAATCGGACCGAGGGGAGTTTGCACGCGGACCCCGGCACCGTAACCAAAACCGCTTCCCGGTTTGCCTCGATCAGGGCCCGGCGATCCGGGGACGTTATCGCCAGTACCGACATCGGTACCGGCATCTACAAATAGCGCGCCGCCTAAAAAGGAGAACAGCGGGAAGCGATATTCAATAGAAGCCTGCAGGTAGCTCTGACCGGTGCCGAGTTCGCCTTCGTCATATCCTCGCACGGAGTTAGTGCCGCCGATAGAGAACGCCTCATAGGGAGGGAAGTCGCCGATGAGGCTGCCGCCTTGAACGTTAATGGCGATCGCCTGCGGCCCCTCACTTAAGCTGAGGAAAGATACGGGGAAGTAGTAGCTGTAGCTGGCCCGCAGGCGGTTAAAGAAAATGCTGCCGCTGCCCAGCGGGATAGATTGCTCTGTGCCCAGCCGCAAAACGGAACCGCTGGTCGGCGTAAAGGCATTATTGCGGCGATCTTGCACCACGCCAAATTGCACTGTCCATAAATCGTCGGAGCCAGTGTCGCTGGCCGTCAGGGGATTACCCGCCGCATCTTCGGTCGCGGTGCTGCCATCGGCGTCGCTGGTGCGTACTCGCTGATACAACGTTCCCAAAGAGGCATTCCAGCCGTTGCCCAGCGGTCGCCGGAAAGTGACGCCCCCCCCAAATCGGTTGATTCGAACGCGATCGCCATTCGCCAAGTCAATTTCGTCAGGGCCGCCGTCAAACACCAGTGAAATTGACCGTCGGCCAAAACCGTTCAGGGTATAAGAAGTTCTGTAGGGGTCGCCACCAATCCAGGGATCGGTAAAGCTAACGTCAAACAAAATGTCTCGAAAACTTAGTTGCGCTTCTGCCGAAAACTTCTGGTTGTTGCCGCCAAAGTTGTCTTGCCGATAGCTCAGCGTGCCGAACAAATCGCCGGTGAAGTTGAAGCCCACCCCAGCGGCGACGGAGCCCGTATTGCGCTCAATCACGTTGACGGTGACATCAACCTGACGGGGATCTTTCTGTCCTGGATTAAGGGTGAGGGTAACATCGTCAAAGATGCCCAGCCCAAAGACAGCTTGCAAATCTGACTGAATTTGATTCTGCTGGAACACATCTCCGGCTTGCGTTTCAAATTCTCGCAGAATGATGTAGTCATGGGTTTTGCCGTCGATGGGATTGCCTTCCTCATCTTGGACCAGCCCGTCCTCAGTCATAAATTGGACGGTGATATCCTCAATCACGCCTTCTGCAACCTGCAGGGTTACCACGCCGTCTTCTGCGACTTCCGGTGCAGCAATGACCTGCGCCAGCACAAAGCCATTGTCTTGATACCAGTTGTTAAGCTCAAGAATGCCGTCCTGCAGGTCTAGCAGATTGAGAATTTGCCCGTATTGAGGCGAAAAAATATCATCAACCACCTCGTCGGGCAGCACCTCATCGCCTTCGATCTCAACTTGGGTAAGCACGGGGTTAGGGTCAACGACAAAGGTGACGCGTACCCCCAATGGAGTATCGGTCGGTACCGCTCGCACATTGGCAAAAAAGCCGGTGGCAAAAACGCTATTAATGTCGGCTTGAATCTGCGATCGCGTGGTGGTTCGGCCCGGTTGAGTATTAATCGCGTCGTAGACGGTATCCTCTAAAGCTGGATCGATCTCCTCTCCCTCAGAGGACGCTACGGCCACTTCAGCCACTAAGACCTGAGTTTCATCATCGTTTTCAATTTCCGTCGCCCCCGCGTCCTCTTCAGCTTCATCAGCGGCATCAGGGTCGGCTTCATCCGCTTCGTCCGCTTCAGCTTCAGGATCAGGCGTCGCCTCATCGGGCGTCGCTTCATCGGTTTGAGCGATTTCTTGGGACTCAATCACCTCTGCAACCGCCGCTTCGTTCTCTGATGGCAGCTGGTTCAGTTGATAGACACCGACGAAAGCTGCCTCGCGGTCTGATGGTTTTGAGGTTAAGCGAGAATCGGTTTCCAGACTCTCAGGGTCAACCTCGGCTGACGGAGTTGCATCATCTATTGTAGATTCCGGCTCTAGCGTGGCGAAGGGCTCTAGCGTAGCCACCGTATCACTGCGTAAAACCGTTTCAGAGGCCACCTCGGCAGGGGAATTTTCGGCCGTTCTGACTAGTTCCGCCACGCTAACCGCAGGAGCGTTGGCTGCTTTTGAAGTGGTTGTGGCCAAAGTTTCTCCACGGGCCTGTGAGGCAATGCCCAAGGTTGCCGAGAGAGTTAAGAGTGCGACGAGGCTGTGATTTTGGCGCATGCTTGCAGAGACTCGATTAAAAATAGGACAGGTAAACGCAAGAAAGCTTCGAAATGCTTGATGTTTCGGTACTTTTTAGCTGGATGCCACAATCGGAAAGATTTTACCGCATCGGGTGAACTTACTTGCGATTGACTTGGGCCAGAATTCTTTCCAACACAGCTTGATAGGCTTCTGCAACGTGTCCTAAATCTTGACGAAATCGATCTTTATCCATCACGCGGTCAGCTTCATCGGTTTTAGATTGATCCCATAGCCGACAGGTATCGGGGCTGATTTCATCGGCCAGTAGAGTCTGGCCTTCATGGTCGAAGCCAAACTCCAACTTGAAATCAACCAGGGTAATCTGACACCGCTCAAAAAACATTTGCAGGAGAACGTTGATTTTTTTCGCTAGACGAATCAGTTCATCAATTTGTGCCTCGCTAACAATTGACATAGCTTGTATGCGATCGCGCGTTAGCAGTGGATCGCCCAAATCGTCATTTTTGTAGTAAAACTCGACCAGCGACGGCGTCAGAGGCGTTCCCAAAGCCAAGCCGGTCTGTTTGCAGAGGCTACCGGCGGCAAGATTGCGCACGACAACTTCGAGGGGAATGATAGTCACCGATCGCACCCGCATTTCGCGCTCGCCGGGCGTATCAATCCAGTGGGTTTTGATGCCCTCAGCGGCCAGCAGTTGAAACAGGTGAGTGGTGATCGCACAGTTAATTTTGCCCTTGTCGACAATTTGTCCCTGCTTTTGGGCATTGAAGGCGGTTGCGTCGTCTTTGAAGTAGCTGATTAAAACGTCTGGCTCTGCCGTCGCATACAAAATTTTGGCCTTGCCTTCATATAGTTTTTTTTGACCTGCAGCCATGCGATCGCCCTCAGCAACACAGCCCCATCATCTTACTGGTTGAGGGCAGTTCGAAAGCGCTTAGATGCCAAACCTTTGCCTATCCCAGCTAAGAGCCTCCCACCTTAACCAAGCTCAACGGCGACATGGCCCAGCGATCAAGGCGTCCTGATGGTCTCGAGATCGACTGCTTGGGCTTCCAAAATCTCCTGGATGGGCACGGGCACGGCGGTCAAGAAATCATATCCGGTGGCCAGTTCGATGCGGTCGACCGTAGTTTGATAGGCGCGCCAGTCCGCCTGGATATTATTGCGGTTAGGGAGATCAATCGCCATCACCAGCGTATTTTCGTCGATGTCGCTCGGAGCCTGCCCCGGCTCTAGAATCACGATGATTTTCCACAGCCGCGAGGGCACGATGACTTGGCCCGCAGCGAGCCGCGTTTGCTCGCCATAGCCCCCAGCGATGATCAGCAGCGTGCGATCAAATTGATAGACCCAGTCGCGGCTATATTCCTCTAGCTCTCGCCAAACGCCCCGGTTGTTGTCGGGTGCCTGGGGCAGGATGTTGGTCATCAAAAAGGTGGCAGCATTGTCCCCCACCGAGCGGGTGCGATCGCCGGAGGGCACAATATGTCCCCGGTCGTAGCCGCTGTTGCGATAGTCATTGGGGGTAACCTGATAAACCCCAGTGGGGAGGCCGCCATCCTGCCGGAAATTATCTTGTCTGGGAGTGTCGCCCAGCCAGTCAGCACTCAATTGCCAACTGACCCAATTGGCCGTGCCGCGATCGTGACTGTAGGACAGCGCATACTGCGATCGCTCCAGTAAATAGTTATCCAGGTTGCCACCGCCCGCATTAGAAGGATTCCCTAAAATCAAGTGTGGGTTTGGCGAGGGCGGTACAGCTGGATCGGGCGGCAGGGCAGCCAAAGGCAGCGCTTCGCAAGCTGTGCCGCTGCCATCTCGATCCAGCTGAAAGGGGTCATCGGGAAACGCTGTCAGGACCGTCTGCGCTAGCGCCTGATCTCTAAAATCTCGGCAGTTGCAGTCATCATCGACACACGGCGGCAGGGCAGAGCGGTCAGATTGTTCGACCAATGACGACTCTATCGTCGTAGGCAATAGTCCGCACCCTGCCAGCCAACAAATCCCAAATCCGATAATTCCCGCCTGCCAAAACCTGTATCCCATCACTCGCATATCCACCCGCTACAACTGAATATTGCCCCAACATGGCGAACGATCTACCGCGCCTCCGTCCAACCTGCGGCAGATATTACGGCCCAGTTGTTGCCAGCTTGACCACAACTGTTGAAAAATGTTTACTGTAAAGGTGTGTTTACAAGTCTGAGCTAGAAGAGTCGCAGCTAATGCATTTGCTTCTTCATAGCCAACAGGCCTGTTGACGCCACTAGAAATTATTGCAACAAGCTTTGAAAACCAACACAACGCAAGGCACTATGCTGAAGCAAATCATCTCCAAATTCCAAAAACAGTTTCCGGCTCCTGCGGTCAGCGCTCACTGCGATGGCCCCTGTGGCGTTTACGATCCGTCTTCTGCTCGCGTCGCTGCTGAAGCAGTTGTCAGTATGACGAAGAAGCTACTTGCTTTAGAAGTTAAGCCTGGCGACCCGGCTTACGAAAACACCTTCTCGCGCTATGTCGCCATCAAAGAAGAACAAGCTCAGATTACTAAAGACGAGTTGCTGATTTTGTGGACTGACTACTTTAAGCCCCAGCATCTAGAGCAGTTCCCCGATTTGCATGACACCTTCTGGAAGGCAACTAAGCTTTGCTCGGCCTGTAAGGTTGAAGTGAATGTCCAGCACACTCAAGAACTGATGGCTGCGGTCGAAAAAGTTCATAAGATGTTCTGGGCGACCAAGAGTCGCGATGTTCAGTGGTATACCGCCAGCTAATGCTCTTTTGAGCATGGGTTTATTGAAGGCGATCACTTGAAACGCGATCGCCTTTTCGCTTTTTATGACCAAGTACCCTCCCCTTCGGCATGCGACTGGGCGAGAGCTTTGCCTATGGCTGCTGCGCCGATATCGCCGCTTTCGCGTCACGGGCGATTCCATGACCCCAGTTTTGTTAGCCCAGCAAGAAGTGCTGATCAATCCCTCAGCGTATCAAAAGCGGCTTCCGCAACCGGATGATATTGTCGTTGCTCGTCATCCGCACCAACCGCGTCTCCGCATTATCAAGCGGGTGCTGTTTGTGGAACCTGATGGTCGCTGCTACTTACGGGGAGACAACCAAAGCGCCAGCACCGACAGTCGCCAATTTGGATTAGTTGTCCTAAATCATATAGATGGTCAGGTGCTTTGTCGATTTCCTTAAACACTGGCAGAGGGCCTCTCAGTGCGGCATTGACCGTGCGGCGCGCTCGCCACCAAATCCCGCCCCAACAGCACTGATAAATGTGCCGATATGAGATGCTTCTAGTGACCTGTTGCTTGCTGAGATGAATGGGCGAAGGACCGTGATGACTCCCGCAATGTTGGCTTTAGATTTTGACGGTGTTTTATGTGATGGCCTGGTTGAGTATTTTCAAACAGCCTGGAAGGCCCACTGTGAGATTTTTGCGCAGCCCCCGTCTGAGCCCCCGGAGGGCTTGGCGGAAAAGTTTTATCCCTTACGCCCGGTGATTGAGACGGGTTGGGAAATGCCGCTGCTGCTTTACGCCCTGCAGCAGGGGGTGGATGAGGTGGCCATCTTGGAGCACTGGCCGGTGCTGGTGCAGGATATTTTGCGAGAGACTCAAGTGCAGCCAGATGATGCCATGGCCGCAGTCGATGGGGTGCGCGATCGCTGGATTGCCGCTGATCTCGATGGCTGGCTGAGTCGGCATCGGTTTTATCCCGGGATGATTGAGCGGCTGCAAGCGGCGATCGCGGCGGGCGTCTTTCCCCTGATTATTTCCACTAAAGAGGGGCGTTTTATTCAGGCGCTTTTGGCCAAAGAGGGAATTGATTTGCCCCGTGAACAAATTATCGGCAAAGAAATCAGTCAGCCTAAAACCACAACGCTTCGGCAACTGCAAGCATCCCCGCCAACAGTTGTGCCAATTGCCCAGCCCATTTGGTTTGTTGAAGATCGGCTCAAAACCCTGGAAAAGGTAAAGGCTGATAGTCAGTTAACGGACATCGTTTTGTTTCTGGCTGACTGGGGCTACAACACGATCACCGAAAAGAAACAGGCCGCCGATGATTCTCGAATTCATCTGCTATCCTTGCCGCAGGTGACGGGCGAGTTTTCGCAGTGGGTAACCGGCGGTCAGTGAAGCCAGCCACGGTCGTTAGTCAATTCAGACCGCAGTAAGCCGGAACTGCGACAGTTTTCAAGTTTTCGCTTTGATGTCTTAACACTTTTGGGTCCATGTCTCAAACTCAAAGTCGCTGGCAAACTGCAGAGGTGGCCTTAGGATTTTTGGAGGGCGTCCGCAGTGCGATTCCCGGGGCGAATTTGCAGCTAGCCGTGATGGGTAAAATTATCGAGCAGTGGTGCCCATCGCCGACAAGAATCTTGGATTTGGGATGTGGTGACGGTATTTTAGGACGCTATTTGCTTAACCGATTGCCACAGGCGGCAGGGATTTTTGCTGACTTTTCAGACCCCATGCTGGCGACTGTTCGAGAGAACGTGCAGGAACTGCCTCAGGCTCATGTGGTGCGAGCTGATTTTGGTAGTGCCCGCTGGGTTGAGGCGGTGGCCGGGAATGGGCAAATAGACGTAGTCGTTTCAGGCTTTGCCATCCATCACCAGCCAGACGATCGCAAACGGGCCATTTACGCCGAGATCTATGAGCTGCTGCCGGCGGGGGGCGTTTTTTTGAATTTGGAACATGTGGCTTCGGCGACGGCGGCGGGAGCCCAGCTGTTCGACGAGTTTTTTGTGGATCACCTACACGCTTATCACGCCCAGGCGGATTCTACGGTGGAGCGGGCAGCGATCGCCCAAACCTATTACAACCGCCCCGACAAAATAGAAAATATTCTGGCTCCGGTTGAGGTGCAGTGTCAGTGGCTGCGGGCAATGGGCTACCGCGATGTAGACTGCTTTTTCAAGACATTTGAACTCGCCCTGTTTGGCGGACGCAAGTAAAGCTAAGGAATGAGGATTTAATAACTTTCACAATCAGGCAGGTTAGGATCTTGCAACGTAGTTCCATTGCGGTAGGTGCTCGTCAAAGCGCATCGGCATCTTCTGCTTGAACTTGTCAGTGGCGGTTCGCCCCTTGTGATAGACCTGGTCGAGGATGGTGGCGACAACGGTTAACCTTTGGCTTTGGCCATCGCGTCTCGAACCGTCTCCAGTAGGTGTGCCCCGGACGATAGAACTGACCAATCAATTCTCTTTTTTGGTGTCCATACTCAACACCAGATTGCCTGCTGTTTGATCCTCCTGTTGTAATCGCTGCAGGTTCTCGAACTGCTCGTTGCGCTGGGGATGACTCCCAGTGGCCCGAATTTTCTGCGCTTGTCGCCGTCGGTAGTGGCGCTTGGCGAGCAAGTAGTCGATGACTGTCACACTCACGGTAATGCTCTCCTGGCGCTGCAACAACTGAGCGATTTCACCGCCGAGTCAGATGGGCCCACTTCACCGCATCATCCATCGGAGAGCCTGCTGTATAGTCGGTAATGCCCCGTAAACAGGCATCTTCCAGGCCATCAAGGTGTCTAAAGCGGCTTTGCAGCGGACTCCTGGGCGCCGAATGCAGGCGTCATCAAGGGCGGTCTCATCGCTTAACTCTTGCATCCCCGTTTTGATAGTGCGACAGTCATAGTCCAGCACCCGACGGATGTAGCTAATCCCGCCATGGCCTAACTTCACTGCTTCGATGGCCACATAGCAGCGGCGGTCTTTCTCTGACAACGAAGTGTAATACCGCTGCATCTGCTGTTCGATAGCCTCAGGATAGGGAGTCTGCATCGCTTTAAGGGCCGTACTGCAGGTTTAGTTTATCGGGGTCCTGAAAGTTTGGAGCTTATATAATCCTTGTTCCTTAGAGGCTGCTGGCTGTGGGAAACTGCATAAAATCTGAAACTCTTAGATAGGGTCAAGACGGATGACAAAGGCTGCGTCTATTCCACTCAAGGCAAAGCCAGTCACCTCTCGCGTTGATGAGAAACGCTTGCTACTCAGCGATCCCCCCTTAATGCCCGACTCAACTTTTTGGCTCACCTCGGCTCCCCAAGTTCTGTTTCAGAACTGCAGATGCAGCAGGCAATTCTTTATCGAAGAGACTTTGCGACGCTAAAAACTAAAAACGATCGCCATGATCGCTCTCACATTCTGGCAACTGTAAATTGTGACAGCCAAGAAGTCGGCGCCTGAACCAAAACAGCAGGGCCAAATATTTGTGCTGGAATTCTTGACATCAACCAGCCTGCAGCAAGGGGCGATCGCGCTAGGTTCACTTGAGATTGGCTAATGGGATGGTCTAAGGGATAGGAAGGGAATGCTGTGCACAAGAGAATTAGAGGCTTACAGGCGATCTCATATGGAGGCACGGCAATGGACATACCCACTTTAGGTGCTTTGACAGATGTTGACCTAAGAGAAGCTTGGAATCATGAAGCCCACAGCTTCACTCCTTGGCTCGCCGCTAATCTTGACGCTCTAACAGACAAAATTGGGATTCCCCTGGAGCTAGAGGGAAAGGAGGTTTCCGTCGAAACCTTTGCTGCTGACATCTTGGCGCGAAACCCTTTAGATGACAGTCTGGTGCTAATCGAAAACCAGCTAGAAGGCACCGATCACGCCCACCTGGGACAAATCATGACCTATTTGGCGGGTCTTGATGCCCATACTGTGATCTGGATAGCTAAAGACTTTCGGGAGCCGCATCTATCAGCCCTCAAGTGGCTCAACGACAATACAGTAGAGCCATTTGCTTTCTTTGCGGTAAAGGTGAAAGCGGTCAGAATTGGCGAGTCTCCCATCGCGCCTGTGTTTGAAGTGGTAATGCGTCCCAATCATTGGGAACGGCAGTTACAGGTAATCGCCCAAAAAACCCGACAGATGACTGATTTAGGTCAGTTCCGCAAAGCGTTCTGGACGTACTATGTTGAACGATATCCTGATGAATTAAAACACGGCGCCGCGGGGGGCCTTAGCTACCGTACTAGGAAACTTGTGCGGATCGACTTAAAAGTGGCCCTTTATTTAGCTGAAAACATCGTCGGCGTTTATGTTCAGCGCCCAACTGGCTATTCTGATGGGCAAATTTCAGAGCTGCTTGAATTCTGCGTTGATCAGTTTGAAAAAATCACCAGATTGAATCCTGATGTTCAAAACAAAAAATATCTCCTGATTACACGTCATCAGGGAGACACCAAAGACCGTGGGCAGTGGGAGGCACTTGCTGATTGGCTACACGCTACTGCTAACACCTATGAAGCAGCCTTAAAGGAAATTTTTGCAGAGGGAAGCTAATGGCATCGAAAAATGAATCGAAGCCTTTAAGGCTAGCTTAGAGCTACAGCTTTCGTAAGCAAAAAGTCTCTCACGCTCAGGTATTGGTTGGTATTCAGCCAAATTTTTCGAAGCAGCAGCGGAACAACGAAGGAATATCGGTATGATTCGTCGCTATACCCATCTCTAGGATGGGAGGAGAATCTTACGTGCAGGCAAGCAGAGACATTAACTGCCGACGAATCGCTTCACGTTAACCGACAGACGCTTTCGCCACCGCGCTCGATGTAGCCGCAGATGAGGCCCGAGGTGGAATGGGCAAAAGCGCAGCGGCCTTGGCGATCAATGACGATAATGCCGCCTAGGCCTTTGACGCGATCAACCAGATATTCAATCCCGGCATTGGCGGCTTCCCTGGCGTCCATTCCTTTGAAGTGAATCAGGTCTGAGACCATCTTGCTCAGCACCGTGCGCTGAAACTGTTCGCCGTAGCCGGTCGCCGACACCGCACAGGTCGTGTTGTCCGCGAATACCCCTGCCCCGACGATGGGACTATCGCCCACGCGCCCCCACCGCTTATTGACAATGCCGCCGGTTGAGGTCGCCGCTGCGAGATT
Organism: Cyanobacteria bacterium P01_C01_bin.70; assembly: GCA_039026015.1. Lineage (GTDB taxonomy): Bacteria > Cyanobacteriota > Cyanobacteriia > Phormidesmidales > Phormidesmidaceae > Halomicronema. Next base: position 15,290 of record JBCCNE010000018.1, read on the forward strand.
GCCCGCACTGTCGCGAGCCACCGCACCGATGGTGCCAAACTTATGCTGCGGTTCGGCGTCTTCGTGGTCAAGCATCATACCACCGGCTTTTTGGGCGTCTTGCCACTGGCGAATGCGAGAGTCAACCACAAAATAATCGTCAGTCATGATTTCGGCCTTGCACAGATTCGCAAACTCCCGCGCCCCCTTGCCGATCAGCATGACGTGCTCGCTTTTTTCCAGCACTTTGCGGGCCAGGGAAATGGGATTTTTAACGTTAGTAATACCAGCGACCGCCCCGGCATCCAGCTTTTGGCCATCCATGATGGCGGCGTCCATTTCGACTTCGCCATACTCATTGAGCACCGAACCGCGTCCCGCGTTGTAGAGGGGATCATTTTCCAGAGCGATCGCACAATGCTCCGCAGCATCGAGCGCCGAGCCGCCCTGCGCCAGAATGGCACGCCCCCCTTCCAAAATGACGCGCAGGCTGACCATAAAGTCTTCTTCGCTGCCTTCCCGGCGAATATGCTCTAGAGTGCCGCTGCCACCGTGAATCATAAGAGAAAAGTTATCAGACATAACATTAAGGAAAAATGCAGGCAGGCAGTATTCGACAGTACCACACTTAAAATAGTTATGCGCTAGCCGCGCGTCATCATCTACACATAACCGCCATGCTTACCCTTGAACAGGCCGTTTATTGTCAATCAGCATTGCCTGAATATGCGATCGCCGAAGCTGGCATGCTTCAGATTCGCACAACGTTAATGCTGTCACTACAGCAGGCAATTAATCAGCGGGGATGGACTCCGGAAGAGGCTGCCAAAGCGCTCAAGCAAACCCTACCTCGGATGCAAAACCTCATCAACGGCGAAATTAGCCGCTTTAGCATTGAGCAGTTGATTCAACTGCTGGCCTTAACTGGCCGAGAAGTGCAGGTTTCAATTGTCGAGTAAGCCGAGAATAATCTAATTTCAATTCTAAAGAGTCTTTGCTTGGCAAGCGCTTAAAAACGTCCCAATGGGGCGTTTTTTTATTGGGAAATCATGACTTTTCACCCAATACGTTGAAAAATATGGCGGCATCTCTTTCTCAAAGAAAATTCTTCCGATACGCTTAGGGATGATTTACAAGCTCTATAAGAGTCAGTAACATCCACAACTAAATACTTTAAGCCGATTTGAAAGAGAACCATTCGAGTTTTTGTGCCACACAAATCGTAAGGCTCTCTAAGATTTTCTTTGAGGATCAGTGCTTCAGACTAGTTAACTTTCCAGAGTCAATTGGCTAATATGACTGGACGGTTGGCGCGCCTACGTTCCCCTTGCCCCCTTTTGTGAATCGTTGTTGCCCCATGAAAATTTACAATCACGACATCACGCTCTACACCCACGATCGCAACGTTGTTAGTCAACTTTATACGGGGAGAGCCCTCGGGATTACAACTTCAGAAGACAAGATTCAACTTGCTGAGGAACTGCAGCCGGAATGGGAGGCTATTGTTAACCACTACGAACAGGTGGGGCTGCTCCATACCCATGACGTCATTTGGGATGTGGCAGTCGAGGTTTTAGACCAGCATCCTGACCATGAAATTAGCGTCTATTTTTTTGGTGATGTGATCAATGCTCACGATAAATATCGGCAACTTTTCCAAAAGTGGGACGCTCGCTTCCGAGAATTAGTTGAGTTTGTCAACTCTAAAAATAACTTTATTCAACTTGCTGAAGAGTTGGGAATACCGGTGCCTAAAACGCTGCGTTTTTCTAACTTGGCGGCAGCTAAGGCCTCCGATGAGGTGATGTTTCCCTGCTTCGTAAAACCGGCAGTTTCAGATCATGGATTCGGCATTGTGCGCTGTCCTGATGCAGCCAATTTGTCTCGGGCTTTTGAACAGCTAGAAGCCGACGCACCGCTCCAAATTCAGGCTGAAGTCAAGGCCTCAGCGTTTCTCAATTTGCAGTATCAGGTGACTAGTGATGGCCAGATTGAGCCCCTGCTAATCTCTGAGCAGATTTTGGATGGATGTGTCCACAAGGGTAACCGCTATCCTTCGCTACACAATCCTTGGGAAAAAGTGGTGGCGTTTGCCGAGTGGATGAGCGATCGCGGCATGAAAGGCATCTTTGCGGTAGATGTTGCCGTCGTGCCACAACCCACTGGCACTCACTACGTCGCGATTGAGTGCAACCCTCGATTCAACGGCTCTTCTTACCCGACTATTGTGGCCAGTAGACTGAATATTCCCATGTGGAGTACCGGGACGTATAAAACAAAACTGCGATCCCTAAAAGACCTCAACCTTACAGATATCGCCTATAATTCTGCAGATCAAAAGGGTATTATCTTAATCAACTGGGGCACCATAAAATCAGGTGAAATCAGCATTTTGATAGCGGGCACTGAAGCTGAGCAATTAGAACTTGAAACTGAGCTTCAGAAACGACTTTAGAAGTTTTTTTGTTTGTTTCAGCGTACCAACAAGCCACTCCTGAAGCAGCTTCAGTTAACTGTCTCAAAAGTCACCGTTAGCTGAGCGAAACTCTAGGGGCTGTCATCATTTAGCGGTCAAACTCGGATGCTAGAAGCGGTTCAGCCCCTAGCTAAGTTTAAGGAGCGGGCGCGGTAATGCTTATACTGCAGGCATTCTGGCTTTAATTAATGACGCGCCCTAAGTCTTTTATACCAGCTGCATCAACGTGGTTGTGCGGCGCAGGCTTTGCCATCAGCCTCTTTCAGAGGAAACAAACCGCGACTCTCAGCCGACACTCTCGATCTCATGCAGAAAGGCAAAACCCTATAGCTGCCGTGTGGGCCTGGCCAACGATTTTACTCAGGGGACGATAACGATTTGAGTCAATGACTTTGGGCATGCGAACTTTTGAGAACCCATTTTTATTTAGGCATCGCTTTCTGACTATTGAAAATAGTTCTCGATATAGCTTGAGATATGTTATTGACAGTAATTTTCAGAATACTCAAAAACCGTATATCGAAATCATCTTCAACTATTTAAAGTACTTATTGAAAGCGGTTTTCAATAGCGAATTAAAATTTCAATACAAAAAACTTTTGCTGTTTAACTAATATCTTGGTTCACTCAAAATATGAGAAATTAACGCTAAGATTGAGAAGTATCTGTTGAGAGTTCTACGGTTAAATTGTTTCTGAAATCGACCATTTGAGACTGAAGAGAGGATGAACATGCCGACTACCGAAAACTGTTTACAAGCTTACGGAGAGGTTGCTGACAACCCCATTTTGCTTGCAAAAACCGTGACTGAGCCCATCATAGAAGGGTTGGGAGTTGTCTACGCCAGCTTTATGGGGCTGTATTTGCAGTACCAAAAGCATCATTTTGTGGTGGAAGGCTCAGAATATTACATGCTGCATAACTATTTTTCGGAAAGTTATGAGGAGGTTCAAGAGCACGCTCACGCAATTGGGGAAAGGCTTCACGGCTTGGGTGGCGTGCCTGCGGTTTCTTTTGGCAAACTGGCAGAGCTGTGCTGTTTTGAGCCTGAGAATGATGACGTTTATCGCTGTCGTATGATGATTGACTGTGACCTGGCGGCAGAGCGCGCCATCATTCAGCTATTGCGTCGTTTGGCCGGTCAGGCAGAAAGCCTGGGCGATCGCGCCACTCGCTATCTGCTAGAGCAAGTATTGCTCAAGACAGAAGAACGCGCTTACCATCTAGAGCACTTCCTTGCGCCCGACAGCCTTAAGCTGAGTTGGTAATCTCGGGTGTGTCATCAATGGCTGCTAGAACCCCCGTGAGACAGCCATTATCGCACTTGCCCCTGCTTCATCAGCCAGGGGCAAAAGCCTTTGCGACTGAAAAATTGGGTCGTTAGATGATGACAGCCCCTAAGAACTCCAAAGCTAGAACTCCTGACCAGTGGCGTGGCCCTGCTTCCTGAAATGCATCAGGGATGCAGGGCGCTGACATAGCCCCTAACGACGAAAAGGAACATTACGTTCACAGAGTAAGCTTTGAGGATAATCCCCGGTCACGTAAGTTAAGTCATCAGCCTTAGGCCCGCTGCTGTACCAGCGCCAGAATGTTATCCGGAGTTACCCCGCCAATCACTTTTGAAGAATTGGAAAGCTTGATGTTAGGGCCTTTTTTGCAGGCTTTCATGCAGCCGACGCCGACTACTGACACGTTTTGGAGCTGGGAATCAGCCGCGATCGCGGCTTCTAAAGATCGCATAATCTCTCGGCTCCCTCGCTTGAAGCATTTGCCCTTGCGACAGACCTGCACGCAGAGCGATGGCAATGGTGAATCGGCTGTCGATTTCTCGGCAGGTTCGGATGCGATTGCCGGAGCAATCCCCTGAGCTTGCCAAGCGGCTTGTAAAGCAGACGCTTCACGGTCTGGCAGCGGTGCAACATTAATGCCGCGCCATTTTTGCTCATCGGGGTAAGCCCACACCTCTACAAACGTTAGCGGTGTGAGTTCGCGCACCAACATCGGCCGCAGGTATTTGGGCAATTTAATGGCGTAGGTCTGGGTAGCCGTGCGCAACTGAATGCCCTTGACTTTGCCTTTGGGCGATCGCAAAACCTCGGTAAATTGACCCTTGAGCACGACGCCAGTCGGCCGCTGAAACTGGGCTTTAGCGATGCGCTCGGCATTGGGGTCGGGAAGGGTTGTCATGCTGTCACCGTTGTCTTTCAATAGGTCTCCAAAGTTTCAATCAGATCGCCCGAAGCTGAGTGGATACTATGTTTTGGCCTTAACCAACCGCAGTTGGACTCGCCGCAGTGGTTTTGAAATATATCGAAGGTCCGCCAGTAATAGACAAGGACTTAAGAAACTCGTGCTTAATGAAAGCCTTTCTTGACTAGAGACAAGTGACAGGTTGCTGACTGCAACCGCTCCTCTGAACGAGACCCTATGAAAATTGCCTTAGAGTTCTCAGAAAGACTACAGGACTTTTATTCTAGCAACCCCATCACCCCATCCCGACAAAATCTTCCGCAGGCTTCGCCGATGATTGCGCCGGTTGTGCCCGCAGCCACTTCTCCCAAACTTCTGGCCTCGCCGCTGATCCGAATTTCGGCAGATCTGATATAACTACAGGCGAACTTTGGCGTATTGCATGACTGAGACGCTATATCTGGTCTCTGGGAGGTTGATTTATGGGTATTCAGCGTCATGGCTGGCTATATCTTGTAGGTGCCGCCAGCTTCGCAGCGGGCAGCGTGATGGTTTTGCCGATATCTACAGCAGCGCTGGCGCAAAACGCTCCTGAGATTGCCCAGGCGCAAAACGCGGCGCTGGCAGAAACGGCGCTGAATCGAGGACTGCAAATGATTCAGCAGGGGGCAATTGGTCCCGCGACCGAGGCTTTTCAAGAAGCCATTGAGCTCGATCCGAATTCTGCCGCCGCCCATTACAACCTAGGACTGGTGCAGCGGCAAACGGGGCAGCTTCAAGAAGCTGCAACTTCGTTTTGGAATGCCCTGGAAGCCGATCCGCAATTCGCGATGGCTTACTCAAACTTAGGGGCGGCCCTGTGGGAAGGGGGCAACCTGGAACAAGCGCAGGACTATCTAGAGCGGGCGATTGAGCTCCAGCCTGATTTAGGCAACGCCTATTACAACCTGGGGCTCGTGCAGCTCGACCAGCAAAACTACGATGCAGCGATCGCTTCTCTCCAAACTGCCGAATCCTATACGCCCAACGCCCCTGAGCCTTCGTTTCATCAGGGACGCATTCACCTTAGACAAGAGAATTTTGACGGGGCGATCGCGGCGTTTAATCGAGCGATTGCCATTTTCCCGCAATATGTGGAGGCCCATTACAACCTGGGCGTCGCTCAATACGGACAGGGCAACTATGAGGCGTCCCTCGACTCCTTCCGCAAGGCTACCGAGTTCAACCCTGGCTACGCCAACGCCTACTACAGTGCCGGATTATCCTTTATCAAGCTAGGGAACTACACCGAAGCGCAGGGTGTATTAGAACATGCCAAAAGCCTCTATATCACTCAAAACAATCCCCAATGGGCCACCAACACCCAAGCCCAACTTGATCGCGTTGCCGAACTTTCTGGCCAGTAAATGATTACGGCAGCAGGCTATTGCCGACTACAATTGTGACTAAATCAGGA
>JBCCNE010000019.1:0-21034 GCA_039026015.1 Cyanobacteria bacterium P01_C01_bin.70
CCTATTACCTTTGGGCATCTTGACATCATCCAACGAAGCAGCTTGCTGTTTGAAAAGGTGATTGTAGTTGTTGCGGCCAATCCTAATAAGCACCCTCTCTTTCCGGCAAACAAGCGCATTGAGCAAATTCGGACGGCAGTTGCGCACTTACCCAATATTGAAATCGACAGTTTTGATGGCCTAACGGTAACCTATGCCAAGATGAAGCAGGCTCAAGTTTTATTGCGAGGATTGCGGGTACTCTCTGACTTTGAAAAAGAGCTGCAGATGGCCCATACTAATAAAACCCTTGCAGAAGACCTAGAAACTGTATTTTTAGCAACTTCGACCGAGTACGGCTTTTTAAGTAGTAGTCTGGTCAAAGAAATTGCGCAGTACGGAGGCCCCGTCGACCATCTGGTGCCTCAACACGTTGCCCGGGACATATACCGATGCTACGCCAAGACTTAACCTCTAACAATGGTTCCAACAATAACGCTGTTGCTCAGGTAGCTGCGACAAGTGAGCCTACCGTTACTCATAGTGAAACGGTCAAGCGGTTGGATATTCAGCAATCGCTCAACGTTCTAGAAGAGCTGATTCTAGAAAGCCCCAGAATTCCCTTTTCGGGACGCACTTTGATAGACGAAGATCAGCTATTGGAGCAGTTAGACCGTATTCGGCTCAATCTGCCAACGGTTTTTCAAGAGGCGATGCAGATTGTGCAGCAGCGTGAGCGCATTATTGCTGATGCCCATCAGTATGCTCAAGATGTGAGTGATGCAGCTGAGCAAGAGGCGGCCCGGCGCTTGGATGACCTGGGCATTGTGCAGCAAGCTGAAAATCAGGCGCGGCAAGTTAAGCAGCAGCTAGAACAAGATTGTGACGCTTTGCGATTGCAGACCCGCTCAGAAATTGAGCAGTGGCAAACTGCGGCCCAGCAATATTGGGACGAAACTCGCCAACAGACTGAGGGGGAGTGCATGACGCTGCGGCGTGACGCCGATGCCTACGCGGCTGAAATGCTGCAACGGCTTGAACATCAACTGTCAGACATGATGAGAGTGGTGCGCAATGGGCGAGCGGCTCTCCCAGCTGATGTTAGCGCTATTGAAGCCACGGTTCGTCAACAGGAATCACCGTCCAAAACCAAAGGAGCAACTTTGCCCGCATCAGAGGCCTCGCGCCAGAGTCGCGCCCGCCGCAATCCACCGCTACAGTAAGGGAAATGCGTGGCAATGAATCGCTGTTGGCATGGGTAGATGAGTGGGCAAGCAAGTGGTAAAAGAGCGAAGTTGCCGTTGGCAATCGGTTTCTCTATTCCGAACATTTCTCTAAGTGCCTTCAGCGGTGATGGATGGGACGGGCGACTACTGTTCTAATACGTTTCCTGCATTTCAGATTTTATTGAATGCGGCATTGGCCTGTGCTCCAGGGCTGGCTGTGAGTGCTACCCTACAACGATTGGGCAGGCAAAACGGGCGATGCTGAGTTATCTCAAAGGCACTTTAGTTGATATTCAAAAGCAGGGCGGACATCGCGTTCTGGTAACTGTTGAGGTTCATCAGATCGGCTATGATCTGCAAATTACCAGCCGCTTCTTGGCGGAGCTGCCGCCACTGGGCGAACCGCTACAGGTGTTTTGTCATCTCCAAATTCGAGATGAACTGCCAGTCGTGTTTGGATTTGCCAGTCGCTCAGAGCGGGATGTGTTCCGCCAACTCGTCAGCGTTAGCGGTATTGGTCCCCAAATGGCGATGTCCTTGCTAGATACACTGGGCTTTCAGGAGTTGATTCAGGCGGTGGTATCTGGCAACACGCGACTGATTTCTCGCACTAAAGGTGTTGGAAGCAAGACCGCTGAACGGCTGGTGCTAGAGCTGAAAACTAAGCTATCAGAATGGCGACAGCAATCGGGCTTGGCGATCGCTCCTGGTGGCGGCCCGATGGCTAACGTTCAAGAAGAGGTAGAGATGACGCTACTGGCTCTAGGCTATACCAATGGTGAAATCGTGAAGGCGCTACAGGTCGTCGGGCGCAGCAGTACATTAGCTAAAAACGACAATGCGGAAGACTGGATTCGCGAGGCGATCGCTTGGCTCAGTCAAGCCTCATAGCCTAATAAGTCAGGGGACTAGAAAGCCGATTTCAGAAACCGAGCGGGCGCTGGATGTTTGGATGCTCTTTGCTGAAGTTCCCGTTTTTGAAGCAGCTTAGCGACAGCCACCGGTCTAGAACATCACCCGAAATGCCTTCCCCTTCACTGGCTCCACTTACCCTGCGACCCATCCACCTGCTGCACTTACCTGACTTGGTCCATCTACTCCATCTGCTCGATCCAGACTTGATGCTGTAGAAACGCGGTTAGTCGCGCTTCTACAGCCGAGTTTTTTCTCTAATCGATGTCGATAGCCGTGGGACCACCGCCAGGAGGGCTAGCAGGCTCAGGCGTGCGGGTTTGACGATAGTCAGCATAGAGGCGATCGCGCCAATCAAAAAAGGGCTGATAGCTAATATCGTCCGCCAGACCCGGTACGCCCTTGCCACAGATGCCTTCTGGCAGGTCGACGTACTGATAGTCGGGAAACTTAAGGTACATGGTGATGCCCGCTACGGCGAAATCGGCGAGAGTCGGTTGCTCACCGACTAAATAGGGCTGGTCAGCCAGCATTAGACAAAGGGACTCCAACGCCTGCTTAAGAATGCCGGTGGCTTCCTTGACGTCTTCGGGACCAAAGCCAATACCTGTGCCCAGAATGCTTAAGATATCGCCTGGCACTGCCCCAACTAGGGTTTTCACTAAATCTGGGGTGGCCGTTGGCAGCAGGGACGTGCGGAAATTGGGATGCTGGCTAAATGCGCCAATCATCGCCTTGCGCCCTTGAATGCCCAGCGATTCGTCGGCCCAGTCTTCAAGGGCGAGGCACAGTCCCTTCTGACGGGAATCGGTAGGAATAAGTGGGCGCTCAGGATATTTGTCGTCTAGGTAGCGAGCGATCGCCGTTGAATCAGGCACCACTGTTGTGCCGTCCTTAAGCACAGGCACTTTGCGCTGTCCTGACATCTGGAACAACTCAATTTGACCGACTCCAGGGGTTACTTCAGTCGTCTTATACGGAATTTGCTTGTAATCGAGGATGAGCTTGACTTTTTCGCTGTAGGCTGACGCTTCAAATTGATAAAGCTCTAGCATGAAGATACCTTGACACAACCTCGTTTACTGTATCGTGGTTGCTCCGGCAGGCGCACAAACCGTCGCGGCGGCGGGCTGAGATTCCACGATGACTTCTTCAAAGCCGGTATTTTGCAGAAGCTGGGCGACCACCAACTCAGCGCGATCGCTGGCCTCCGCCAAAATGCCCTCTTCACAGGCAGCATCATGGAGTTTTTGTAGAGCGATTTCTTGGGCCTGGTCTTGCAGTTCTGGCGCACGATCGGGGCCTAATCCCAAAAAGCCACGATTATAGTCGAAGACCTGGGACTGCTCGACATCGATTTTGCGATCAAGGATGGCCGGCGGCGGCAGCATCACCCGCAGCACATCGCCACTGGCGCGCACATTTTCCGGCCCAATTGCGCTCAAATCGACCCCTGCCCGCACTTCGCCGTTGGCAATATAAACTAGCGTCGTCTTGCCAATTTCATAATTGCCCACCATGCGACTGCTGGTGGTCGGCACCACTGCTTCCATGGTGAATACGGCGGTGGTCAGGTCGCTAGCGCCGCGAACCTGCTGCACGACTACCGTTTGGACATCGACTGCTTCGACCGGCTCAGCCGGTGCAAAGAGCGATCGCACCCCGTTAACAAACTCCTCTCCTGAACGCCACAGGCCGACGCCAGCAATCATGCCGATCAGCAACATGCCGCCCGACAGACTACCCAACAGCCCGTTAAACAACCGCAAAATCAAAGGCGATCGCTGGGGCCGCCGAGGTGGCGTGTGATGATTCCACTCGGATTCCGACGGTGTGTACTCAGCAGGCAGAGAAGGCGGTTCAAGGCGAGGCGGTTCGAGGCGGGGAGGTTTAAGTGCCATCGGCAGAAAGACTCCAAACAGTCAGCGAACAGCAATGCGCCGGAGAACTCGGCACATTACGAGCCTAGCAAGAAACCCGTTCTGACTGGCAGAGAACCGACCAGTTTCCCAAGCGCAATTAATTCATATGTATTATATCTGACGATGTTCACTTGTCACTAGGATGCTTAACCTTGGGACAAGCGGTGGCGGTCGCCCATATAACTGTGACTAACATCCAGCATGACCAAATCTTGATCGCAAAACCCACACTGCTTACTTCGGCTCGGACTGCAGGTGCCACCCCAAAGCTCTGCCATCCCGTCAGCCGCCAACTCCTGAGCACTGCTCGTCTACGATATGTAACGCTAGACTGCAGAACTTGATGTTACGGACGGCATGACAGAGACAGCGGGCAAAGTCTATCTGGTGGGTGCGGGACCAGGCGCAATTGACCTATTGACAGTCAGGGCGCATCGACTGCTGAACCAGGCGCAAGTGTTGGTGCATGATGCGCTGGTGAATGAGGCATTGTTAACGCTAGTGCCTGTGGCCTGCGAAATTCATGCGGTTGGCAAGCGCGGTGGCCAGGCCAGTTGGGCGCAAGCGGATATCGACCGGCTGTTAGTCAAACTCTGCCAGCAGGGACAACAGGTTGTGCGCCTCAAGAGCGGCGATCCCTTCATCTTTGGCCGCACGGCTGCTGAGATTCAGGCGTTGAAAGCGGCGGCATGCGACTTTGAGGTAATACCGGGCCTGTCGTCGGCGACGGTGGCCCCGTTACTAACGGGCATTCCCCTGACCGATCCGGTATTGAGCAGTCAGTTCACGGTCCTGACCGGTCATGATTTGGAGCAGCAAAACTGGGAAGCGCTAGCCAAGCTCTCGGTGCTGGTCATTCTCATGGGAGCGCGAAATCTGGGGGAGATTTGCGATCGCCTTGTGCGCCACGGCAAGCGTCCAGAAACTCCCGTGGCGATTATTCGCTGGGCCAGCCAACCGCAGCAACAGGTGTGGGAAGGCACGCTGCTGAATATTACACAGCAAACTAAAGGCCAACAGCTGTCTCCCTGCATCATTGTGATGGGTGAAGTCGTGGGTCTGCGTCCCTATTTGCAGCCCTGATAGGGAGTGTGGATTTGGGATTGAGTAGTGGGGATTTTGGCACTGTTGGCGCTTTCGGGCGGTCAGTTTGGAGCTTACGAAAAGCAGGCTGGCGGGGGATTAGCGGGCAATCTCGCTCTTTTCTTGGCATTTTCTCAGACAGCTAGTCGCTCAAATTCAGATTTTCTGCATAGGATATGGGCAACTTCTCCGATTTGAGGCCCTCTTATGTTGACGGCAAGATTCACCCTAGGCGGGTTAACCCTATTAGCCACTTTGTTAGTTGTCGCCTGCAATCCCCCTTCTGAACCGACGGCTGAACCCGACACACCAGCGTCAGAAACGGTACCCGCACCAGAAGCTACCGAGCCAGAAGCGGTCGCGCCAGAGGCTGACGCTGAACCGTCGCCAGAGGAGACGGCAGCCGAGCCCGAGCCCACGACCACAGTACGCACAGGCACCTTTGCCTCAGCAGAGCACGAAACCATCGGGGGAGTTGAACTGATTAGCGACAACGGACAGCAAACGCTCATTTTTGACAATTCTTTTGCCACCTCTGACGGGCCGGATTTGGTCGTGGTGCTGCATCGCTCCGCCAACGTGATTGCCGAAAGCACGGCCCCTGCGTATCCTCTCAACGAGGCCGACTACGTGGTGATTGCACCACTGACCTCGCCAACCGGTGCCCAGGAATATGTAGTGCCTGCAGAAATTGACCTGAGTCTCTTTGAGTCAGTAGCTGTGTGGTGCCAAGCGTTTAACGCCACATTTGGCGCCGCGCCTTTGCAATAGGAATGTGCGGCAATGAAAAGGCGGAAATGGCTTCACTCTCCCGGCAGAACTGCCGCCATCTGGATGGCTAAATCCGGCAGACCTTTTGTGAGAATGCGATGGGTCAGACCACTTTGGGACAGCATATTGCCGTAGGTCTCAGCTTGGATCGGAGAGTCGGCGATCGCTAGTAGCAGCGGTGTTGGTGCTGCTCGATAGACCCCTAGCGATCGCACGTCCAGTGAAAATGAGCCGGGGTGAAAATGAGGATTTTTGTCGCCGTCGTATTCAAATTTGCTCAGCATCAGCTGAAAGGAGCAAATAGAGTTTGCCTCTAGTGGCGGTGCCGCGGGCTGCGTTTTAGCCCGGAAGGTAGCGATGAACGCCGAGAAAGGGATATCGACGACAATCCACCGGTCAGGTTCGGTATCGACTGAATAACAGTAGGCGCGGCTGTCCCAACTGTTGCTGTTGCGCATAATCACCTTGTACCGCTGGCCGTCGCCGCGCAGCACCAATCGCACACCCTGCCAGCCTTGTAGGTTAAACGGCGGCTCAAAGTTGCGGGTGCGAACGCTGGCAAAGCCCCCCGAATTGGCCGTCGAGACATTGCCGGCAAAGCGGGCATAGCCAGGGATCAGCGTCATGCCGCTGGCACTAACGCCTCCCATAACCACATCGTCTACTGCCCCCCACACTTCTCGTAGGTCAGCCGTATCGCTCTGGCGAAAGTCAAACAGAGAATAGTCTTCGCTGACTGGGAGGGACTGTAAATCCGCGATTTGGGCGGCAAAGCATTCTTCATCGTCGGGCACCCCCCGCCAGATAACAGCCTGAGCATTGACAATGCGGTTAGAGTCGGCTTCTGGCAAGGGCGAGTCATCGGGCAGAATCTGCGATCGCGCTATGCGGCCCTGCTGGCTCAGTTGGTCAGTCAACGCATCGGCCTCGGCACCGACGCCAGAAAGCAACACCACCGCCTTAGCGGGACGCATATCAGTAGCTGAGGGAGCGGCAGGGTTAGAGGTCGCACCAAACATTTGCTGTATCCAACGAAAGTTACCGAGGAAAGGGATTTCTCCAAAAAAGGTCAGCGTATCGACTAACCTGAGCGGATTCCAGTTGTTGCTTGATTGGGTCATGGTGGTAGCTTCCCAGTCAGTGATCGAGGCGTTGCGAATCCCTGTGAGGTATCGTAACAAGTCTTGGAATGGCAAGGTAAGTAGAGTAAATGAGTTATGGGGTTGGTCGGGTGATGGAATGAATCAGTCGATGGGCAGATCCTGGAACTGCTGGAACGGCTCGTTGTTTGCTAATGCTTGCCCGATATATGAATTGTGTTTAAGGGCTGGGTTGGCAATATTTCCGCAACAGGTGACCCCAGTCTCTGAAGTTTCTTGATGATATGGGGCAATCGCAGTTGGCCCACAAAACTATGGACGACACTTGAAGGACAGCGCGATCGCAGTGATTTTATGATCAGTCGACTTGATTCCCAGGCTCCTAAACCAGCCATAAAACCTGGAGGAAACACCTTCATTTTCCGCTATTGTGTAGAAAGGAACTTAATCAATCACACCTGCGTCCAACAATTTTAGAGATTGAGTGATAGCGCGTATCACAGGCATAGCATGTTGGCTTGCTGTCGTGCTTTAGAAGCAGGGTTCTAAGCGTTTTTTACGCTAGAGCCCACCTCTAGTTTCAACTTTTTTTGAATCTGTTGTCCAAACTGTAGGTGGTGACCGCGCTACTTGATTTGGCTAACTTCATTCTCTCTCAGTTTTTGTACGGAGGCGCACATTCCCGTTATGCCAACCTCAAATTCCTCTGAATCTTCGACTCCTCAGGTTTTGTTCAAAAAGCGTCGCACGGCAACGTACGGACTGTTGACTCTGTTGGGCACCGGAGCATTGGTGCTGCTAAATCAAACCACCTCTTCTGAGGCGGGCCTGGCCAACTGGCTGGCTGATGAATTGGCACCCAGCGCGCAAGTGATTTCGACCGAGATTGTTCAAACGCTGCCGCCAGCGGCTCGAAACACTAACTTTATTGCCGATGCGGTTGAGCAAGTAGGGCCATCGGTTGTGCGTATTGATGCCTCTCGAACGGTTGTGCAGCGGGTACCGCGCATATTTGGCGATCCTTTTTTTCGAGAGTTTTTTGGTGATCTAGGAGTGCCCGAACAGCCCCGCACGCGAGTTGAGCAGGGCACCGGCTCGGGATTTATTATTGATGCTAACGGCCTGATTTTGACGAATGCCCACGTTATCGAAGGGGCCGAGCAAGTAATCGTCACTCTTAAGGACGGACGGGAGTTTGCCGGTGAGGTTTTGGGGGAAGATCCGTTTACTGATTTGGCCGTGATTCGCGTTGAAGCATCGGCATTGCCGACGGTGACTCTGGGGGACTCAGAGCAGTTGCGGCCAGGAGAATGGGCGATCGCAATCGGCAATCCCCTCGGCCTGGACAACACTGTGACAGCCGGTATTATCAGCGCTACCGGTCGCTCCAGCTCTCAGGTGCGGGTGCCTGACAAGCGGGTCAGTTTCATTCAAACGGATGCAGCGATTAATCCCGGCAATTCTGGCGGTCCTCTGTTGAACGAGCAAGGGCAAGTGATTGGTGTCAATACAGCAATTATTGGCGGTGCTCAAGGGTTGAGCTTTGCTATTCCCATCAATACAGCGCAGGACATTGCTCAAGAACTAATTGCCAATGGCAAAGTTGATCATCCCTACATTGGCATTCAAATGCGATCGCTGACGCCAGCCGTACGCGACGTGCTTAATTCGCAAAATCCGCGTAATTTACAAATTACGGCTGACAGTGGCGTTGTGATTCTGGGCATACAGAACAATTCTCCAGCCGCTCAAGCGGGATTGCGCACGGGCGATGTTATCACCTCAATGGCCGGACAGGCGATACAAGACGCTGAGACGGTGCAGGCAATTGTGCAGAATACCAATATCGGCGACGCTCTAATCACCATTCTTGATCGCCAAGGCCAAACCGTGGAAGTGACCTTGCAGCCAGCAGCGCTGCCGCTGCAGTGATGGCCCTGCAAGATAACCAGCAGTCGAAGGTAGCTGTGTCCGCAGCGCGCTCCTTGGCCAAGGGCTGCTGGCAATCAATGAATCTTGCAAAATAGTGAATACAGCGCCATGTAATTCTTGGCCTTGCCAACCTTCGCAGTGTTGCCAATATGTTTCCCAGGCTAAAACGCCGCCAGCAACTTTCCGTCTTGCAATTAGGTGATACCCGGTTACGCCAGATGGCTCAGCCCGTGGATACGATTGACAATCGCCTTCAAATACTAATTAATAATTTGATCTGGACAGCCCAAAAAGCCAACGGCGTCGGCATTGCGGCCCCTCAAGTCGGCGAGTCCGTGCAGCTATTCATCGTCGCGTCGTCTCCAAATCTCCGCTATCCAAACGCGCCTCGCATGCAGCCTACCGCCATGATCAATCCGCGCATCATTGCCCACTCTGATACCATAGTTAGGGATTGGGAGGGGTGCCTCAGCGTGCCTGACCAGCGCGGACAAGTCGATCGCTGGCAAGAAATTGAAGTGGCATATGGCGATCTTCGGGGCAAGCAACATCAACGAGTTCTGACCGATTTCGTCGCCCGCATCTTTCAACACGAACTCGACCATCTCAACGGCACATTATTTGTTGATCACGTTGACGATCCCACAGCCTTGCTCACCGAAGCAGAATACTTTGCTCAACTCGATAGCCTGCCAAGCACGGCAGTTCCCGAAGAATGAAGCTGAACGGGAGATGGCTGGTTGAGTGAATGGAGTAGGCGGTGCGTGGCATAGGTGATTTTGGATTCTGGTTCTTCGTTCTTGGCACCTGGTTCTCGGTTCTCTGCACTCTGCGCTCTGAATTCTGCATTCTCCTCTCTCCCAACGTTGCTCTGCTTCCACGCCTCCGGTATGTTGGATGAGGCTTTGGCAACTGAGGCAGCATGTATGACATGGCAGCGTCCCGATGGTCGGCAGGCAAACGAACTGCGCCCTGTTTCCTTTGAAATGGATTTCACCCGCTTTGCTACCGGTTCTGTTTTGGCTCGCTGCGGCGACACCCAGGTGCTGTGTACCGCTTCGATTGAAGAAGGGGTGCCGCCGTTTCTCAAAGACTCGGGACGGGGCTGGCTAACCGCCGAATATCGTATGCTGCCGGGGGCCACACCGCAGCGCCAGCGTCGGGAATTGATGAAGCTCTCGGGCCGCACGCAAGAAATTCAGCGGTTAATTGGTCGGAGCTTGCGATCGACGCTGAACTTTTCTGCCCTGGGGGAGCGCACGATTACTATTGATGCCGACGTGCTGCAAGCGGATGCGGGCACACGTACGACGTCAATTACCGGAGGATATGTCGCGCTTAAACAGGCGCTGAATAAGCTACTGGCTGCTGGCGAACTGTCCGAAATGCCCTTGGCGAATGAAGTGGCAGCGATTTCTGTCGGCATCGTTGAAGGGGAAGTGCTGCTCGATTTGAAATATGAAGAAGATGTGGCTGCAGCAGTCGATTTTAACGTCGTGCTCAATGGCAACCTGGATATTATTGAGGTGCAGGGGACTGCAGAAGTCGGTAGCTTTTCGCGATCGCAAATGAACCAGCTATTAGATCTAGCAGAGCAGGGAATTCAAGACTTACTCGTGCAGCAGCGTCAGATATTTAGCTAATCTGCTGACGGCTCTGACAATTCAGTGGTAAGCCACCTAATGGCAAACCATCATTACTAACAGTGCTGGCATTGTTATCAAACTGCAACTTTACAGTGGCATCGCCAGACTCTTAGAGCCTTAGGCTGGCGATCGCTATTTCAGTCGCGGCAGCCTGCTCGTTTACGCTTTTCCTAAGCGCCAGACAGGCATTGGCAAAGGGGTACAGGCTCTGCCGCTGCCGCTCAATAGCCTTTCTGTGAAGAATTTTCCTGATCTCTTTGCAGAATCGAGCGATCTCTATTGGTACCGCCTTAATCTCGTACTATAGTGGAGGTCCTGTCTGTCAATGCGTGCTGCTCAGCAGTCTCGTGATGTACAGAGTGGCAATCAATTTTCTAATTCACCCAAGCGCTTTTGTTGACAAATTCCATGACATCTTCTGTTAACGCC
The DNA here is from genome assembly GCA_039026015.1 of Cyanobacteria bacterium P01_C01_bin.70. Taxonomy (GTDB): domain Bacteria; phylum Cyanobacteriota; class Cyanobacteriia; order Phormidesmidales; family Phormidesmidaceae; genus Halomicronema. The sequence goes on from JBCCNE010000019.1 coordinate 11,001, forward strand.
CTCGACAACGTGAGCACCCAGAGAGTGAATGGTGGATTCGCCCTGATCGATAGTCTGCAGCGGCATGGCGTCAGCCACATTTTTGGCTATCCAGGTGGCGCAATTTTGCCCATTTATGACGAGCTGTACAAAGCCGAACTGCGGGGTGGCATTCGTCACATTCTGGTGCGCCATGAGCAGGGGGCTTCCCATGCGGCTGACGGCTACGCTCGGGCGACAGGTAAGGTCGGCGTTTGCTTTGGCACCTCTGGCCCCGGCGCGACTAACTTAGTGACCGGCATTGCCACTGCCGCCATGGATTCGATCCCGATGGTGGTCATTACCGGGCAAGTACCCCGCCCTGCTATCGGCACCGATGCGTTTCAAGAGACCGATATTTTTGGCATTACGCTGCCGATTGTGAAGCATTCTTATGTCGTGCGATCGGCTAAGGATATGCCCCGCATCGTGGCTGAGGCGTTTTATATCGCCCAGACCGGTCGGCCGGGGCCAGTTTTGATTGACGTGCCCAAAGATGTTGGTGCCGAAGAGTTTGACTACCTGCCAATTGAGTCGGGAGACGTCCATCTGCCGGGATATAAGCCCACGGTAAAAGGCAATCCCCGGCAAATTGACCATGCGATTCGTCTGCTGCGCCGCGCCAAGCAACCTTTGCTGTATGTCGGGGGCGGTGCCATTACCGCTGGAGCCCACAGCGAAATTCAGGAACTGGCGGAATACTTCTCTATCCCCGTGACGACAACGCTGATGGGCAAGGGCGCTTTTGACGAGCACCATGCTCTTTCTGTGGGCATGCTGGGCATGCATGGTACGGCCTATGCCAACTTTGCAGTCAGTGAGTGCGATTTGTTAATTGCAGTGGGTGCTCGCTTTGACGATCGCGTTACCGGCAAGCTTGACGAGTTTGCCTCTCGCGCTAAGGTCATTCACATCGATATTGACCCCGCTGAGGTCGGCAAAAATCGCGTTCCCAACGTTCCCATTGTGGGTGATGTGCGTCGAGTGCTACAGACGTTGCTTAACCGTTTACGCGAGGCTAATAAGCCGGCCAATCCAGAGCAGACGCGGGGCTGGCGCGATCGCATCCAGCGGTGGCGCGAAGACTATCCGCTGGTGGTGCCCGCGTATGACGACCTGATTGCTCCCCAAGAGGTGATTGTTGAACTTTGTCGTCAAGCCCCCCAGGCTTACTACACTACCGATGTTGGGCAGCACCAGATGTGGGCCGCCCAGTTTTTGAAAAATGGGCCGCGCCGCTGGATTTCCAGTGCGGGACTGGGCACGATGGGCTTTGGGATGCCGGCAGCCATGGGCGTCCAGGTGGCCCATCCCGATGACACCACCATCTGCATTAGCGGTGACGCTAGCTTCCAGATGAACCCTCAAGAGTTGGGGACGCTGGCCCAATACGGCATCAATGTAAAGACGGTCATCATCAATAACGGCTGGCAGGGGATGGTGCGTCAGTGGCAGCAAACCTTCTACGATGAACGGTATTCGTCTTCTAACATGCAGTCAGGGATGCCGGATTTTGAGCTGCTGGCCAAAGCCTATGGCGTCAAGGGGATGATAGTGGAGCATCGAGCCGACTTGGAGACGGCGATCGCTGAAATGCTGGCCCATGATGGCCCCGTCTTAATGGATGTGCGGGTGCGCAAAGACGAAAACTGCTATCCCATGGTGGCTCCTGGCAAGAGTAACGCTCAAATGCTAGGACTGCCCCAAAAATCGCCAGACGTGCAAACCATTGAGCTGATCTACTGCAGCAACTGCACTGCCAAAAACCCCTCCAGTCATACTTTCTGCCCCGAATGTGGCACTAAGCTGTAGACAACTGCCAAGAGCATAGGAACTCGGTTCCAGTTAGAATCATCTATCTATCAATTAGTTCAAAATCAAGGGATCGGCTCCCGCTACTCTCATGCGAGTTGATTTTTTGAGAGTAGCGGGCTAGCGTCGTGGGCCCCGGCGCTTTGTCGTGGAGCGATCTACGGTCAGATTTGAAAAAAGCACCTTAGCGGCAAATTGATCAAGGTTCTCAGTGCCGGCAGCTTGCCTGTGAGTAATACCATTTCTCTGGAATAGCACTATAGATCGGAATGGAGAGCTTGGGGAGCAAGGGGGCCGGGGAACAGGATGTGTAGCAAGAGTTTGGAGAATCTGTATAAGACGATCGCACTAAAAATAAAAAGCGGTACACTTGCAAAGCTTCGTTCCTCCCCTACTGGTGAAAGAGACCGTGACCATAAGGAGAACTTTTCTAGATGAGTGGCGTCATGATTACTCATCTAGCTGTAAAGACCTCAGCTAAGTTCAAGACTGTTTGATGACAGTCGCCACACAATACGCTTAATCTACTGAATCAGGAGGCCGTGATGCTTACCCACAAAATTAGTCTGCTGCCGCTGTTTATCACACCGCTGCTGCCTCTTACGCTACCAGGGGTGGCTCAGGCCCAAACGTCAACCTCAACTCCGGCCAACCAAATTCGGGTAGTCACTCAAAGCGACGAAACCCTCTACTTTCAGCCTGACACCTATTATGAGTTGCCCTTGATGGTGGATGCAGCCGTGACCGTCAATGGCCGCAACTTGTCTGCGGGAACAGTTATTCAAGGGCGGCTGGAGCCAGTTTCCGGTGGACTCCGCTACGTGTCGACCGGGATTGAAGCCGGTGGCCTAACGCAGTCGCTATCGGCCACATCGGGGCTGCTGGCCGATGTTAAAGATCCTCGGGAAGCGTCGGCTGGCGCGATCGCTGGGGATGCGGCGATCGGCGCGGCAGGAGGTGCCGTCCTGGGTGCCGTCATTGGCGATGGGGTGAGCCTTTGGGAAATTCTGGGCGGCGCAGCGGCAGGCGTCGCTGTTGGCAATGTCACAGCCCAACGGGTGGTGATTTTAGAACCGAACCAGCCCATCTTTCTGCAGGCGCAATAAGGCTATTCCATATTGCCGCGATTGCGCCCATATTCACCCAATCAACTGCCACCAAAATTCTTCTCACAAAAAAATCTCATGTGCGCCAAATCGGAGAGCTTGAGCTATTTTATGGTAGCCAGCCAAAAAATCCGTGGTGCTGAGGCGGCAGTACACTTGCTGACTGCTAGCTAGCGCGTTACTATAGCGCTGACTTACGGATGGCGAAGTAGCATTACTGCGCTTTTTCGGGTGTGCATCATGTTGGTGTAGGAGTGGCTTATATGTCTGCGGCGTTAAAAACTGAATCCGTAAGTTCTCGGCCTCAGCCAGCACCGGTCTCAGCAGTTCGCCAGCGATCGCTCAGAGTGGTAGAGCGTCCCGTTGCTGCTTCTGTGATTGTGCCGCTGCAAGACAAGCATGAGCGTCCCTTGTGGCTAAAGCTTTTAGTGGCTGGACAGCGGGCATCGCTGGTGGTCGCTGGCCTGACGGTAACGGGTGCCCTGTCGGCTTATGCCTTGACCGTTGATGCTAACCGTCGCCTGACGAGCACAACCGCGATGCTCGGTCACCTGCAGGATCATCAACAGCAATTGATCAAGGCCAATGCGGTCTTTAAGAATCATCTGGCGCAAACGGCAATCGCCGCTATGAACGATGGCACGCTGCATCCCAAGGACGTCATTTTTCTAGAAACGGTGGAGCCGGTGGAGCCGAGGGTGGCACCATCGGCAGCAGACCCGGCCGCTCGTGTTAGTCAGCGCATTTTTCCAAAAGGTTACTAGTTCCCCTACTTGAGAGCGTCAGGGTTGCTCATGGCATACAACCGCACAGTGAGGCGTCATCGTCGCCGGGGGCCGCGTTCCCGCGCTCCGGTTGCGCCCACTAAGCCCTCTCCGGCTGGGCGATCGCGCCGTTCGCCCAAAGCCCTTGCCCAGCGAGTCGCTATGATTTGGGGCTTGTTGGTTGTAATTGCAATCGCGATTTTGATCCGCATTGGCTACCTGCAGCTTGCCCAGGGCAATATCCTGCATGAAATGGCTCAAAATCAGCAGGCTCAGTGGCTGGACCCTGGCATGGAGCGGCATCCGATTGTCGATACTCAGGGCACGCCTTTAGCTGTTGACCGCTTAGTCTACACCCTATATGGTCATCCCGCTCTGTTTCGTCAACCAACTGGCGTGGTCGCCCAAACCCTGGCTCCGCTGCTCGATATGCCAGCTAGTGCACTAACCGAGCAGCTCAAGTCTCAGCAAACCGGTGTGCGCTTGATTGATGGCATTTCTGAGGATACGGCTCGCCGGATTCAGCAGTTGCGGCTGGACGGCTTAGAGTTAATTCCGGCACAGCAGCGATTTTATCCTCAACAGGATTTGTTCTCCCAAATTGTCGGTTTCATCAATCTTGAAGGTGAAGCTCAAACTGGGCTAGAAGCTTATTATCAAGATCGCCTGGGCCTGCCTGAGCCCGAGCTTCCCGCCGTTGTGGGGCCAACTTTGCCGGTTTCCAACTTGCCGTCAGAAACTGCCCCTCAACAGTTACGGTTGACCTTGGACAGTCGGCTACAGCGAGTTGCCCAAGAAAGCCTGCGCCAGACCCTGCGCCAGTTTGCGGCCAAACGCGGCACGGTGATGGTGATGGACGTGCAGACAGGAGCCCTGCGGGCCTTTGCTGTAGAGCCGACCTTTGACCCCAACCGCTACTTTGATGCCGAACTGTCGTGGCTCAAGAATTGGGCCATCACCGATTTGTATGAACCGGGATCGACGTTTAAGCCCATCAACGTCGCGATCGCAATTGAAGCCGGGATTATCAACCCGGACGACACTATTTATGATGAAGGCCAGCTCAAAAGTGGTGAATGGACGATTCAAAACTCTGACTATGAAGCGTCTGGCCGCGGCGGCACCTTAAGCATTACCGAAGTGCTGAAACATTCCAGCAATGTCGGCATGGTTCGCATGATGGATAAAATGCCGTCGGCAGATTTTTACACTTGGTTAGAAAAATTGGAGCTGGATCAGACCACGGGGGTAGGCTTGCCAGCCGAAAATGCCGGGCCCTTGAAAGAACGCGATCAGTTTGTCAATAGCTGGGTTGATACGGCCACCGCCGCGTTTGGGCAGGGCATCGTGTTGACTCCTATCAAATTGCTGCAGCTGCAGGCGGCGATCGCGAATGGCGGCTATTTAGTGACTCCGACGGTAGTTGAGGGCATGATTGATGACCGCGGCAATCCCATCTGGCAGCCACCGCAATCGCCCCCTAAAAAAGTGTTTTCTCCCGAAACAACGGCAGCCGTGCTCAAAATGATGGAAACAGTTGTGGATGAAGGCACGGGCGAACCGGCACAAATTCCTGGCTACCGCATTGCTGGCAAGACTGGCACTGCCCAAAAGGCCAACGAATTGGGCGGCTATGGCTCAGGACGTATCGCCAGCTTTGTCAGCATTTTGCCAGCCGAGCGTCCCCGCTATGCGGTTTTAGCCGTGATTGATGAACCGGCTGGAGCCGACGCCTACGGTGGAACGGTGGCAGCTCCTCTCGTGCGCACCGTTATGGAGTCTTTAGTGGTGCTAGGCGGCATTCCCCCCTCAGAGCCCCAAGCCCTCAACGGTGTGCTGACCCCCGAGTAGCGGCTGGCAATCGCTAGGCTGTTCGGTCCCAGGCACATCGATTTGGCAAAATGCCTTGCCAGCAGGGCCCGATTATAGCCACATTATTTAAGGTTCGTTCAGTCAAGCCCAAAGAAGCTGCAATCGTAGAGAAGCCATTAGTCATCTTTAAAGACCTAGAAGGTCTGATTGAACCATGAGGCGATCGCATTAAGAGCCGCCGTAATTATCTAGTCTGGACGCCGCAACCTTCAGCATTCAAGACATTAGCGCCTTTCCTCAATCCTGTGGCAGGCGTTGCCCCCATTGTTCTCCAGCCTGTGCCACAGCCCATGGGCGGACATCAGCTCTGGTTTCGTGCCCTCGACTGACAGCGTCACAAAACATTGGCCATTGTTGTGCCAGATAATCTGAATTCATTTGTTACCGCTACAGAACTGCTGAAATCGCTAGTGTTAAGCGGAATACACGATGCTTACAAAGTCCAAAAAAGAGCGCCCAGATTGGCACAACGCTTGTAGAATCATGGCGTTAATCCCTGAAAAGGAATTGCAGGATGCTCAACTTATTGTCGCTGGTGGGGATGGCGGGGCTATGCATAGCAGCTTGGCTCGGGTCAGAAGATCGACGACGCATTCCCTGGAAGCTGATGATCTGGGGCATTGGTTTGCAGTTGGTGCTGGGGTTATTCATCTTCCGCGCGCCAGTTACCCGCGAGGTCGTGGTCTGGTTGAGTGGTTTGTTGAACGCTCTGATTGATTCTTCTGAGGCTGGTGCGCGGTTTCTATTTGGGCCGATTTTGGTGCCTAACCTAAGCGAACAGGTCGGGCCACAGGGAGCTGGCCGCTGGCTGGCCCGGGCGCTGACACCACCGTTTACTGCTGTGCCCGGTGATCGCTTAGGGGCTAACAACTTGGGTTTGGGATATATTCTGGCGTTTCGCGCTCTGCCGCAGGTGATTTTTTTTGCAGCCATTTTTAACCTGCTCTACAACTTAGGCGTGATTCAGCCTGTGGTGCGAGTGTTTGCCAGATTCTTTCGCAGTGTGATGAATATCAGCGGGGCCGAATCACTGGCGGGGGCCGCCAACATTTTTGTTGGAATTGAATCAGCGATCGCGATCAAACCGTTTTTAGAAAGAATGACCCGCAGCGAGCTGTGTGCGATTCTGGCTTCTTGCTTCGGCTCCATCGCCTCTACCGTGTTGGGGCTGTATGCGGGCTACCTGCGCAGTACCTTTCCCGCGATCGCCGGTCACCTGATGTCGGCTTCCGTGCTAACGATTCCTGCTGCCTTTGTGATGGCCAAAATCCTAGTGCCCGAGAAAGACGAGCCCGAAACCTTGGGCAAAGTGCCCCAGTTAGTTCAAGAAAACGAAAAGAAAAAAAGTCCCATGGATGCGCTGATTCTAGGAGCGCTCGACGGCGTCAAAATGGCCGTTGGTATTGCCGCTTCTTTAATTGCGATTTTGGGCCTGGTAGCTCTACTTGATCTGATTTTTGCTTCTCTGGCGGGGCTGCAAACGAGTGAAATCCTGATGCTGCAGCCCATTGGTCAGCTTTTTAGCGTCATCACTCTAGACAACATTACTGGTGCGCTGTTCCTGCCGCTGACAGCGCTCACAGGCGTTTCCCTTGATTGGAATGAACTGTGGACTGCCTCACTATTGATTGGCCAGCGACTGCTGAAAACTGCCATTCCCCCCTACATTGCCTTAGCAGATTTATCTTCAGAAGGGGTGTTGAGCGATCGTGCCCTAGTTATCATCAGCTATGTTCTTTGCGGCTTTGCCCACGTGCCCTCAGTCGGCATCTTCGTAGGGGGGCTTGCCGGACTCGTGCCCGCGCGCAGCAAAGACATTGCTGAACTGGGGTGGAAAGCCCTGTGGGCGGGTACCTTGGCGACCTTAATGACGGGCTGTGTCGCCGGGGTTTGGTTTTACGAAGGGACTGCCGTGCTAGGCCGCTAGGGGGTGATCGAACGTGATGCCGATGGTTCTGGCACTTTTATCTCTGGGGCCGCGTCTGAACGCTACAGCAGAATCCCCTTTGGGAAGGACTACGGCAGGCGGAGCGGGGAGTCAAGCCGCCTGCTGAGTGGGCATTCTAGAACCGTAGCTGTCCTGACCTGATGGCGGATGGTTACACAGAAATTTCGACCAGTAAAGGGAGACGGCAAATTGTCTAAGACAGTTTTTGCGCGGGTTTGGAAGAATCTGAAATATCCTCTGCAGGCAGCTTTGGGAGTGAGCATAGCGGTGGGTTGGGCGATCGCGCCGCTGCCCGGTGTGGCTGGAACTGCGCCCCCAGCCACAATTTCTGACGCCTCTGACGAGCACTTTTTGTGGCAAATCGATACGCCAACCAATACCGTCTATCTGCTGGGGTCGATTCACTTTTTAACCCCTGACAGCTATCCCCTGCCCGAGGTTATGCAGGCTGCCTTTGAAGACGCCGAAATCTTGGTGCTGGAAGCCGATATCGGCCCCGGGACTGAAGCTGAAACCGCTATGCTGCTGCTTGACAAGGCTCTGCCGGAACCCGGCGAATCCCTTGTCGAGGTGCTGAGTCCAGCAACCTACGGTTTAGCCGATCAACAAGCTGAGGAACTTGGCCTCTTTATTGAAACCTTTGCCCAATTTGAACCCTGGTTTTTAGCGATTACGCTGACCTCACTACAGTTTATATCTTTGGGATTTTCGCCAGAGTACGGTATCGACTTACATTTCCATAATCAAGCGATCGCTGTTAATAAACCAGTTTTGTTTTTAGAAACAGTGGAGCAGCAGTTTGATTTGTTTGAGCAGCTTTCGATCGCCGAACAGCGCCAGCTAACGGAGCAAACCTTAGCAGAAATGGATTTGTTGGAAGGCTCCCTCAACGAGATTGTCACTGCCTGGGATGCTGGCGATAGCGACGCGATGGCCGCTAGTCTGCTCGCTGGCTTTGAAGATTATCCAGATATGCAGCAGATTTTTTTGAGCGATCGCAATCGTGATTGGGTCACCCAAATCTTGCCCTGGCTCCAGGCCGATGAAGACTATCTGATTGTCGTCGGCGCCCTGCATCTCGTCGGCCCTGACAATGTGCTGGAGCTATTGGCCAATGAGGGCTATGAGGCTGAGCAACTGTAGTGGAGGGCGAATGGAGGACAACGGTGAATTGGCTGGTGGGTTAAGGGTCGTATCTTCATTCCTGGAAACTTGCTTAACCCAGGGAAATAATATCGACCCAGTCGCGATACTTGGGCTCACGATTTTCGACGATCGCCTTCAGGGTGGTTTGCAGCTTTTCTGTGATGGGGCGATCGCTGGGCAAAGTGTAATTCTCCACCTGTTTTACTGGGGCAATGCGAGCAGCAGTACCACAGAGAAAAACTTCATCGGCGATTAAGAGTTCGGTGCGGTCAACGGCGCGCTTAATCACGGTTAAGCCCATGTCCTGGGCAATTTTGATGATGCTGTCGCGAGTGATGCCCTCCAGAATGTCTTGGTCAACACCGGGAGTGATCAGCCTTCCTTCACGCACCACAAAAATATTCATGCCTGAAGCTTCGCTCACCTTACCTTGAGAATTCAGCATAATGGCCTCGTCAAAGCCCGACTTTTTGGCCTCGGTTTTCGCCAGCGATGAGTTAATGTAGCAGCCGGTAATCTTGCCGCGCAGAGGCAAATTCAAGTCAGATGGTCGCTGCCAAGAGCTGAGGCGACAGGTAATGCCGTGGGGTGACAGATAATCGCCGAGGGGCAGTCCATACACCGCAAAGTCATGCTCAACGTCATGGATACGCGGCGCAATACCGAGGTCAGACGTGTACACCAGAGGACGAATGTAAAACGGCTCAGTCGGGTGATTCTTCTTCACAAAATCGATGATGACCGACTTGATTTCGCTCGCATCTAGCTCGTACATCAAAAATTGGGCACTTTGGCTGAGGCGGCGGCAGTGCCGCTCCAGCCGAAAGAGCAGAATTTGCTGCGGATTAGCGGGGTCAGGCAGCCCCCGCAGGCCGCCAAAAGCAGCGGTACCATAGTGCAAGCCATGGGTCGCAATGGAAAGGGTAGCCTCTGCGAAAGGGCAAAACTTTTTTTGAAAGTAGGCAACGGGCAAGAACTGTGGCATCGGTGGGTCCTAAATCGCTCAGTGGTGAATGTATTGTCTTAAAAAAATCGGATTTAGGGAACGCGATTGTTCGCAAACTGTAAAACTTCGGCGATCGCCCCCGTCCATTCAGCCCTCCACAGCGTTTTCTACAAGTCTCCTGGCCAAGCCAACTCTGCCTCTGAGAGCCTAGGTTGCAGAGGCAGATAGTCATCAATGTGGATAAATCTTTGTTCCAAAGTGTGATGATAAACTCGTTTTCTGGCGTTGCTCAATTTGGGGATGAATCAAGCCGGGATGGGTACTTCGCCAAACTTGAGATAGTGAATCAATAGTCGAATCGAGTGCTTAAGCATCTCGACCGACTTGGAGTAACCCAACGTCTTCCGAGGTAACCGGGCTAA
>JBCCNE010000020.1:0-20942 GCA_039026015.1 Cyanobacteria bacterium P01_C01_bin.70
TAGCTGCTGTTGGTTGAGATAGCAGTAATGTCCTCGTTGGGCCATAAGCGCTTCATGGGTGCCCGATTCCACAAGAATCCCTCGGTCGAGCACCAAAATTAGATCGGCATTGCGGATGGTAGATAACCGATGGGCGATGACTAAGGTAGTTCTGTTTTTGAGGATGCGATGTAAGTTTTGCTGGATGATGCGCTCTGATTCGGCATCTAAATGGGAGGTGGCCTCGTCTAGAATCAGCAGTTTAGGGTTGCCCAGGAGCGCTCGGGCGATCGCCAGGCGCTGGCGCTGTCCGCCTGACAGCATGCCGCCGCCTTCCCCGATCTGAGTTTCATAGCCCATGGGCAACTGGCGAATAAACTCATCCGCTCCCGCCAGACTGGCCGCCTCCACAATGGCATCCAGCGGCAAATCAGGATGGCCCAGGCCAATGTTCTCGCGAATCGTACTGCCAAACAGAAAGGTATCTTGATCGACGACTCCGACTTGCTGACGAAAGGACTGCATGGCCAAGGTCGACAGATCGTAGCCGTCGACTAAAATCCTGCCGTCGGTCGGAGGGTAAAGGCCCAGCAGCAGTTTAGAAATGGTGGTTTTACCCGAGCCACTACGCCCGACCAGAGCCACCATCTGCCCGGGTTGCACCTCAAAGCTCAGGTTTTCTAGCACATTGGTGTCGCCGTCAGGGTGGTAGCGAAAGGTCACCTGATCAAATTGGATGTGACCGGCGATCGCCGGTAACCGCTGACGCACATCCGTAAGCCAATCTTCCTCTGGTTCAGCCTCTAGAACATCGTTGATGCGCTCGACCGCAATGATGACCTCCTGAAACTGATTCCAAAGCACCGTTAAGCGCTGAAAGGGGCCAATGACATTGCCGAGAAGCATGTTAAAGGCCACTAACTGGCCAATGGTCAGTTCATTTCGGATCACCAGCCAAGCGCCAAACCACAGCAAACCCGTCGCCGCCAGAGTTTCAATCGTGTTGCTGACAATTTGCAGACGGTTCCCGATAACTTGACCGACAAAGCTCTTTTTGACCTCCTGATGCAACAACTCCTCCCAATGCCAGCGCACCCGTTGTTCCACCGCCATGGATTTCACCGTTCTGACACCAGAGAGCGCCTCGATGAGATAGCTATTTTCATTGGCGTAGGCGTTGAAAATTTCTCGGGAAACCCGTCGCAGAAAAGGCGTAGCGAGCAACGCTAGGACGAAGAACGGGGGCACGATCGCCAGGGCCAGCAGTGCCATTTTCCAGCTGTACCAAAACATCAGCCCGACATAGATAAAGACCGTCAGCAGGTCGAGCAGGATGGACAAGGCTTCGCCGGTCAAAAAGCGCTCAATTTTGCGGTTTTCCTGCACTCTGGCCACAATATCGCCCACATAGCGCGTCTCAAAGAATCCCAGCGGCAGTCGCAGAGCATGGCGAATAAAGCCCACAATTAGCGCTAAATCGACTCGGTTGGCCGTGTGGTCCAGCAAATATTGCCGCAAACCCGTCATCGCTACCTGGAACAGACCGAAAATCAACAGTCCCAGGCCAACGGCTAGCAGCGTCAACTGCGATCGCTGCACCACGACTCGGTCCAAAATGAGCTGGGTAAAGATGGGGGTCACCAACCCGAAGAGTTGGATACAGATAGACGCCACCAAAATCTCCAGCATGATGAACCTGTGGGGCTTCATCAGTTCAAAAAACTGCCAAAACGCTGTCTTACTTTCAGGGGTGTCTCGAAACAGGGCCGTGGGGGCCAGCAGCAGGGCATAACCTGTCCAACCGGCTTGGAAATCGGCGGCGCTGAGGGTCCGCTGGCCGATCGCCGGGTCAGCCACAATAACCTGATGAGACGTTATCGCATACACCACAACATAGTGCTTCCCCTCCCAATGAACGATGGCGGGTAAGGGCTGGTCAGCCAACTGGCTCAGGCTGGCTTTAACGGGGCGGCTATTCAAGCCAATGCTCTCAGCTGCCGTCGATAGACCGAGCAAAGAAGCCCCATTGCGATCGACATTGGTGATGTCGCGAAGACGATTGATGCTAAATTTCTTGCCCCAATATCGAGCTATCATCGACAGGCAGGCCGCCCCACAATCGGCGGCACTCTGTTGACCATAAAAGGGATAGCGGCGAATCAGGCGCTGCCAAAAATGGCCCATCTGCTGGCTCGGGGTGGGAAAGTAAGCCTCGCGTGCCCGGCTAACTTTAGGGGCTGAGTCAACACCATGAGCCCGCTTCGCAAATCGTTTACGCGGCTCTCTGCCCAGTTCTGGGCGGGGCCCAGCGGCAATAGCAGCCGTTAATCGACCATCTAATGACTGAGCCCGGCCCAAAAGGTGCTGACGCACCGCAGGCGATTGCCCCATCAAGCTATCTACCGCGGTTCGGGGTAAAAAGCCAATCTCTACCCCCACGGAAGCTCGAGCAGAATAGGCCAGAAACGTATCAACGGTGGCAAACAAGGTGCAGTCACCAAAGGCCCTACCAGGGCCGAGGGTCTCGATGAGGTTTGCATCGGCATCCAACAGACGGACCTTGCCGGCGATCACAATGTATAGGCCAGGGTCGTTGTGGCAGCTATGCCAGAAAGCCCCGACCTGCGGCTGCATAATTTGGGTTTGTTGCAGACACGTTTGCCACTGAGGGTCTGAAACAGCGGTTCCCAAGAGATGGCTAAGGGTTTGCGAAGAAAGGGAAGTCGCGAACAGATGCGGCGCCATAAATCTTGGCTCCCTGGTCTAGTGGACTTAAGTCAGTCTGTTTGCCCCTGAGGTGGATGGGAGAAGCCGGCTCGGGATAAACAACTGACTGCAGATCACAAATGGTAATGCGGCTGGAGTGAGCCCTCATTTTTGCACCCCGATGAGCTGCTTGATGGGCCTGAGCGTTCGTTGGCGGGCTCTTGGGTTTACGTGCCGATGGGGAACGGGTGGATAGCCCCATTTGCTGCAGCAATCGATTAATGTGGCGATCGCTAATCTGAATATTGAATTCTTTCTCTAAGTGCTTACTTAACCAAGCGGCCGTCCAGCGACGGAATGGATAGCCATAGTCTCGTGGGCTATGCTCAACCAGTTCTCTAAGACGGGTGAGATAGGTGTCATGAACTGTCTTCGGGCGCCCCGGCGGAGCTTGGTCTAACCAGGTATGCGCCTGACCTGATTGGGCAATTAAAATCCAGTGCCGTACCGTAGCATGGCAACAGCCCAACAGCTTGCAAATTGTCGTCTGAGATTTACCCTCATCGGCTAACAACATAATTCGAATACGCCTACGATGGCGTTTGGGCAAATCCGCCTGGGCTAAACGGTTTTCTAACAATTTGCGCTGAAACTCAGTGAGATATCGAGATGAGGAGTTCTGATCGGGCATAAAACTCATATCCAACCCATCTAAACTTTGTGATTGTCAGCGTTCTCAAATGACTCGGAAAAAGTCAGACAAAATTCTGCGGACGATACATTTCTTCATACTTTCTCGATGCTGTGCCGATGAATCCGAGGCGTGAATTCATCCCTATGAGCCTTGTCTTGATGCGTGAGCGAATTCAAGTATGCCGAAGTGTAAAGTTTGGTTGATTTTTTTGAGGTTGGCATAATCTCAGGCGTCGATGGGCGAGGTGCCTTTGGGAGGCAGTTTTTGAAACGATCATTTATTCGTTTGGGAGTCAAAGACTCTGCTCTCTAGCATCACTGAGTTAGTTTGATGACGTCATGACCTTAGACGAGCAGCTCAAGCAACTGGCTGTAGAAGCCCAACAGCATCCACTCAAGTCTCCTCAGCGCCAACGGGCCTTAGCTCGATTGCTCCATGCCATAGCGCGATCGCGGCGGCTCGTGCGCCCCTACCAAGGTCGGTTTCAAGGGTTTTATGACGACATTTATGCCGAGGCTCAGCAGCGATTGTTTTTGTATTTGTGTGAGGAAATTGATCGATACGACCCAGCCCGAGAAGTATTGCAATGGGCAAATTTTTTGATGCGAAAACGGTTTTTCGTTGAGGCCAGTCGAGAGGTGATGCCAACCGCTCCCAAAGGCATGGATCGTTCACACGTGAAATGGACGACGCTCGATGTCCTCGACAAACAAGAACCGATGGAGGCGCGATCGCAGGCTACAGCCTCGATCTCTGAGTCGATAATTCAGTGCATTCAAGACGATCAGGATGGCTTGTTTAGCAGCACTCACATCTGGCAAAAACCTGACGCTAACTTTCAACACATCGCCCTGAGATTTTTAGGGGGATATTCGTGGAAAGAAATTTCCGCTGAATTAGATGTCAAAGTTGTCACCCTAAGCTCTTTTTATCAACGATGCTTGATTAGATTTGCCCCCGTTCTCAAAGAATATGTGTCTGTTTAATCCCACTCACTCACTTTTTCCCAAAACGATGACTGTTAACCGCGATCAGATTACTTTCAGGGTGCCGCTTACAGACGCTTTTCACCAAGCTGCTCAGGGGTTTCGCCAACACCACACGGACCGGCAAAAGGGCAAGCAGGTCTATCTGAATACGCTTAGCGTCCAGGTCGTACACTTTTATCTCGCTTGTCTGGGCATTGCAGCGTGTCTAGAGAAAAGCGAAAGTTGGCATCCAGTTTCGCAGGCTTTAGCCGATACGGCTGATTTGTGGATTACTGACCTGGGGCGGTTGGAATGTCGTCCGGTGCTGCCCGAGGTATCGACGTTGGAGATGCCGCCGGAGGTTTGGGGCGATCGCATCGGCTACGTCTTCGTACAATTTGACTCCGCCCTAAGAGAGGCGACGATCCTAGGATTTTTGCCACAGATTGCAGGGGAGACAATTTTCCTGGAGCAGCTGCAAGGCTTGGAGGCGCTGCCCGAGTATCTCGAAGGGGTGCGCCGTGATGCCATCGTTGCATCGACATCTAGAGTCACGTTACGCCATTGGCTCGTTCAGGTAATCGCAGCCGGTTGGCAGACTCTAGATGTCATCCTGGCTGAAAGTCAACGGAAAAATCCGGCTTTGAGTTTCCGAGCCCCAACGCCTGAAACGAAATGGCTCAAGTCAGTCCCCACCGGGGTCAAGCAGGGCAAATTCCTCACGTTGAGTAAAGTGCCTGAAGAACGAATTTTATTTATCGTCGGCATTACCCCCACGCAAAAGGATTCGCACTTCAACATTGCAATAGAGATTTATCCAGCCGGGCATCAAACGTGTTTGCCACCGACGTTGCAAATGGTGGTGACTGATGCGGCAAACACGCCTGTTTTACAGGCCGAAGGGCGTCAGAGTGAGGGTTTAGAATTTCAATTTAGCGGCGAAGCAGGGGAGAAATTCAATGTTCAACTTAGCTTTAATCAATTCACAGTAACCGAACAATTTGAGATATAGTCGGCACAACAGCGAGGAACCTCGGCCCAGGAGCGCACGGATGAGTAAGTGGGTCATCCTAGAATTAGAGGGCGATCTCCGCCTAGCTGGATTTCGCGCCACGTTGGAAATCAGGGCTGATGGAGAGCTTCAGACCTTAAAAGTCAAAGGCTTTTTACCCCCTGCCCCAGACATCGCTGCCCAGCTAAACCGTCACTGGCACCAGGTCTACCGCCCATTGGGCATGCCACTGCGGATTAAGGGGCACAAGATTATTCATAAGGGGTCAATTAATCAGCGCTTAGCCGATTGTCAGCAATCCGCGCAGCGTCTTTGCCAGCAGCTGCGCGATTGGCTACGAACCGACTCTTTTCAGACCGTCGATTCTCGCCTGCGAGAAGAACTCAATCGCCATGAGGTGATTCGGTTTTTAATCCGCAGCTCGGATCTCGATGTGCAGAAGTTGCCCTGGCATGAGTGGGATTTTTTTGAGCGCTACCCCAATGCCGAAGTGGCTCTGAGCACCTTTGAGTATGAATCGGTCTGGGTTCAACCTCAGGAATCGGAGTCTCATCCGGTGAGAATCCTGGCAATTTTAGGCAATAGTCGGGGTATCAACGTTGAAGCTGATCGCCAGGTGCTGGCTCAACTGCCGCAGGCGCAGGTGACCTTTTTAGTCGAGCCCGATCGCCAGCAGCTAAACGACTATCTATGGGAAGCCCCCTGGGACATTCTTTTCTTTGCGGGGCACAGCATCACGCAAGAAAGACAGGGGCGGATTTATATCAACCAGGCTGATAGCTTAACCCTCTCAGAACTGCACTATGGTCTCCGGAAGGCGATCGCCCAGGGCTTACAGTTAGCCATTTTTAACGCCTGCGATGGCTTGGGGTTAGTGCAAGAACTGCAGCAGTTGCACATACCCCAGATGGTGGTCATGCGAGAGCCTGTGGCCGATCAGGTGGCGGCCGCTTTTTTAACGTACTTTCTCAAAGCATTGGCGGCAGGTGAGCCGTTTTATCTGGCCGTTCGCCATGCCCGCGAGCGCCTCCAAGGGTTGGAGTATCGTTTTCCCTGCGCCAGCTGGCTCCCGGTGATTTATCAAAATCCCCTGGTGCTGCCGCCTGATTGGTCAACCCTACAGGGAAACGCAGCGCAGCCAGACGATGCGAATGGCCCGGTGTCTTCTACCAAGGCTGTCAAGAGCGTTGCGCCTTCACCAAAGCGCTTCATTCTGGGACTACAAGTGATTGGGCTCAGCGTGATCGTGGCCATCGCAATTTTAGTCGGGCGGCATTTGGGCATTTTACAGCCCTTGGAGCTGGCCGCTTACGATCAGGTGATGCGATCGCGCCCGGTGGAAGCCATTGACTCGCGAATTCTGGTCGTGGAAGTGCTGCCTGACGATCTGAATGAGCTGGGTGGCTATCCCCTCAGCGATACGACGTTGGCCCAAACGGTCGAGGCTCTAGAAAATTTTGACCCGACCGCGATCGCGCTGGATATGCATCGTTATCAGCCGCGCGGGCCCGGGCGCGCGGCGCTAATGGATAAATTTCGTCAGTATGCCAACTTGTTTATCGTCTGTGCCTATGGTCAGGTCGACCAAGATTATGGCCCCCCGCCGGAGTTTTCTGACGATCAGCTCATGGCCCAAGTTGGCTTTAGCAACCTGGTTCTCGATCAGCCTGCTCTGACTCGACCGCCCCCCAGGAATATGGCTGTAGCGCCCAAAACCGGAGTGGTCCGTCGCCAGCTACTGTCCTATGCTCCCAATTTGGTTGTCACGCAGTCTGTGCCTGCCATTTCCTCCTGTGCGGCCCCCTATAGTCTGAGCTTGCAGCTGGCTTACCGCTTTTTACAACAGGCGGGGGTTGAGCCCTTAATGGTCAACGACGATGACCAGTGGCAGTTTGGCAACACCGTGTTTTCGCCGCTGCCTCGTCGTTTTGGCGCGTATCAAGATTTAGACGGTCTGAGCACTCAGCTCATGCTCAACTACCGAGGCGCGATGCCGAGTCAGCGAGTGTCTCTGCAGCAGGTGTTGGCCGGAGAAATCGATGCCGACAGCGTGCGCGATCGCTTGGTGTTAGTGGGGTATATCGCCCCTGTTGCCAGAGATTCGGTGGATACCCCCTTTGGCAAGATGGCTGGAGTCTGGCTCCACGCTCACATGGTGAGTCAGCTGCTCAGTGCAGTGCTTGAGCAACGGCCTTTAATCCAGGCATTGCCGCAGACGCCGGGATTTCAATGGGGGGCCGGACTGTGGATTTGGGGGTGGTCGCTGCTCGGGGGAGCAATTAGTGGCGGATTGCTGCTGGGCCGGACTCATCTGCGTCAGTCCATTTGGTTTATCGGCGGAATCTTAGCGTTTGGTGGGCTCAGCTGGGGACTCCTCAGTCTTTGCGTCATGGCAATGACTAACGGGGTGTGGCTACCACTCATTCCGGCGATATTATCCGCATTCATGACGGCAAGCCTTGTAGTGTTGACTAGGTGTTTCTCAAAACCGTCTCTGAACCGTCCAAAAATCCAGCGTTAACGTTCAAGCCATCCCGCTGCTGTCGCGTGGCCGAGCCGGCTGCAGGTAAAGAAAGTTCACTTCGAGCAACTCTCTGACGCGTTGACTCATCAATGATTTTGGGAAACTCTCTGCTAACCGTGACTCTACCCAAATTCACTCACTAGAACTGACCATGATGCGTCCGAAGTTCCTACTTGCGATCGCCGGTGCGTTAGTTATCAGCCTAATGCTGCCCTTGCTAGGGTTGCCCCGTAGCGCTTATACGCAACTTCCGGCAGTCGAAATTAGCCAGCCTCCGCCCCCCCCCAGCGCCCCGCCCCCTAATGGAACCCGTCCCGGCGGCGGTCTTGAGCCGGAAGATTCTGCTTGCAGTGCCCTCAACGAGGACTTACAGGCGCTGATTCCCGTCGAAAATCCGGTTCTGACAGCGACGGCCTATCCCACGATTTTGTTTTACGTCCCTTTTGGAGCGGAGGAAGTTGAGTATGGCGAATTTTCACTGCTCCAATGGCCCGCTGAAGACGAGCGCCTATACCAAACTCGTTTTCGGCTGCCGGAGTCGCCGGGCATTGTCAGTGTGACACTCCCTAACATGCCTACCCACGCATTGGCAGAAGGGCAAATCTATCGCTGGTATTTTCAGCTTTACTGTGCCGGGGGAGCGGGCATACAGCCTGATCTGACGCTGCACGGGGCCATCCAGCGGGTGGCCTTGACTCCACAGCGGGCTCAACAAGTCCAATCTGGCGCGCCAGACATTTGGTACGACACCCTAGCCCAGGTGGCTGAAGCCCTGCAGACATCGCCTCAAGACACTCAACTGCGCAATCAGTGGCAGTCACTCTTAGCCCTCATTGAGGCAGAGGCAGTGGAAGATGCAGCCTTTGTCGGTCCGGTATTGCCGCTGGAGGAATAGATTCCTGGTCTCTATCGAACTGCATGCAAACTTTTCTAAAGAGATGAGGAAACTGGCAGAATCCGATACCGCTGTAGCTGAGATACCTGCACGGACACACCATCAGATTTCAGCATTTTAAGACGGCATAAGCTGAGCCACAAAATACCGATGAATTGCTACTTTCGAAGTAACGGAGGATGGCGTTTTCATTAGTCAGGCCAATAGAGACAAACTACTATGCGTCGAACAAGGCTTTTTCTATTTACGGTATTGCTCGGTCTATGGCTGGCATTATTCGGAGCTTTTCTATTTTTATTAGGGTTTGAGGCTCGAAGTGGCGGCATCGACGTCCCCTTTGCCGGAATTTCTATCCACGCTGAACCCAACACAACTATTCACTTACCCAACCGCCTCTTTACTTGTACAGAAACAGATCAGCAGTCTCAGTGCCAGACCGACATTCAAGGCCGTCCACTCGTCATTGTTTTAGAGAAATCATCTAACTCTGAGCTGAGTCATTGTCAGGCCCAGTACGATGGCAATTCCTTAGTTTGCCTCAGTTGGGGACTAAATTATGCCCCCCTGCTTTCAGAATCATTTGAACTTACTGGCTTAGGATTGAGCCCGCAACAGTTAGAGACCCTGCAGCAAAAATACTGGGGAACGAACCAACTGCTAACCCTCAGTGACCGGAAGCTGATGAAAATCAGTCAATGGTTAGCGATCGCGGCAGGAGTGATTGCAGCCTATTTTGCCTGGTTTTATCCCAGTCGACTGAGCCGAGGTTTAGCCATTGTGACCGGGGGATTGATTACATATCAGTGGGTTCGAGGGGCTTTGGCCAGTGTGCCGTATGCCACAGTGACCCCCTATGGATTGACCTCAGCGACTTGGGATCGCGTTGTCGATAGTGGGGCAATCGCGGCCGGAGCCTTAGTCGTGGCGATCGTTGCTCTGTTGTTGCGGCATCGAACCAATCGTGTGACCAAGACCTTCGTCACCCTCAGCAATGGATTGGGGGGGGCATGGATAATCGGGTATGTTTTGGTGTTTGCGCTCATCGGGTCGGGGTTTGTGGATTAAGGTGTTGAGTCTGGGTGAGATCTATGGAACCAATGAGGGCAACGAGTTGGATCACCCGTTGGGTTACTGCCGGGCTGGCGATTGTTGGCACGGGGGCGATCGCCCCCAACGCTCTAGCCCAGATCGTCCCCGACAATACCCTGCCTTCCCCTTCCATCACTGACCCTGGTTGCACAGTCTGCACTATCGACGGCGGCACCCAGCAAGGCAACAATCTGTTCCATAGCTTTAGCGAATTCTCAGTGCCCACTGGGGGCGCAGCCATTTTCAATAATCTCGCAACGATTGAGACCATTTTTAGTCGAGTCACGGGAAACTCCATTTCCGATATTGATGGCTTGTTGCGCACCAACAGCACTGCCAGCTTGTTTCTGCTCAATCCCAATGGCATTATTTTGGGTCCTAATGCTCGACTCGACATTGGCGGCTCCTTCGCAGCGAGTACAGCCGACAGCCTGATTTTTGCCAATGGCGAGGAATTTAGCGCAGTTGACCCAGCAGCGCCCCCGTTACTCACGGTGAATATCACGCCCGGATTGCAGTACGGCACCAGAGCATCCGCCAACCAAGCCACGCTGACTAGTCGCGGTAATCTCGTCACGGGGCAAGACTTAACCCTGATGGCGGCTCAAATCGACGTGCAGGGGCAGCTCGAAGCGGGGGGAAATCTGAGGCTCATTGCCACCGACCAGGTGCGACTGCGCGACAGTAGCAGCCAGCCTTTGATCATCGCCGCAAACGATGAATTGCAGATACAGGGTGACCAGACCATCGACATCTTTGCCCTAAATCATCCTGAGAGCGGGCTATTTTCTGGCGGCGACCTGATCTTGCAAAGCGAGAATGCCGTCTTAGGCGATGCCCGCTACGGGAGCGGCGGCAGCTTTCGAATTACGACCTCAAACGGTGATTTAGGGAACTTGACCAGTCCTCGAGACCCTATCATCCGCGCTTTAGGAGACGTCACCTTTGATACCTATCTTGGTAGCTCTCTGCATATTTTGGCTGGGGGCTCGGTTGATGTGGGCACTATCACCATCACGCAGCCGGAAACCGGAGTCGTGGCTGAGGGCTTTCTGCAAGAAACCTTTCAGCTTTCCAATGACACGGTTGTCGCGATCGATGGTAGCGCTCAACCCACCCTCGATATCCGGGCGGGGGTGAGCCCTGAAGCGATCGCGACGATTGGCGTTACCGGTGTTGACCCAGGCGCCGATATTTTCCTCAACGGATCGACCCTCAGTCCCACGGCTAGCCGCGCTGACATCACCGTAGGCGACGTGGTCATTCCAGCCCCGGATGGATTGGTAGTGCTGACCAACCAGTACCAGCCGAATACATCACTGGCGGGTGGCGACATTACCATCACAGGGGCGGGGTTCTTGGGCTCTGGGATTGACCTGCAGGGGATTGACCAGCCAGGGGGCAACGTCATCGTCGATGCCCGTAACAGCCTTGCCATTGAGAGTGTAATTGAATCATCCGCGACGTTAGCCGATGCCGGCGATATCACGTTGCTTGCCGAGGGCGATATCGCCTTGGCGGCAGGATCGCGCATTGCCGCCAATGGCCTGTCTGGAGGCAATATTCTGCTACAAAGTGGCGGTACCCTTGCCGCTGCAGACAATAGTTTAATCGACAGCAGCAGCAGTGGTATTACCCCTTCAGCCAGCCAAGGCAGCATCACCCTCGTAGCCGACTCTGTGAAATTATTCGGGGAGCAGACGGCCGCCATAGCCCTCACCACAGGGGGACGAGCGGGGAGTCCAGTCGTTATTCGAGCCAACGACACCGTGACCCTTGACGGCAGCTCTATTTTCACCTTCTCAGACGACGCTGCCACCGGATCCAGCGGCGGCGTCACGATCACCACCCAAACACTGAACCTGTTGCGGGGTGGTATGGTCAGTTCGTTTACCACAGGCGCAGGAAACGCCGGCAATATCACCGTGACGGCGACGGATTCATTAACCCTTGACGGCGTTAGTCAAAATGATTTTCCGTCCAGCTTAGCCAGCGACGCTGACTTGGGCTCCCAAGGCGATGCGGGCAACGTATTGATCACAACGCCTCAATTGACGATGACCAATGGGGCTTCTTTGTCGACTGCCTCTTTTGGAATGGGCAATGCCGGTAACGTCACTATTGCGGCGGCGGCGATAGTGCTAGACAGCGGCAGCACCCAAACTAGACAAAACCCCTCCACGAATATTTTCACAACATCCCGGGGAGGGAAGGGGGGCGATATTCAGATGACGGGTCGAACATTGGCAGTCACTAACGGAGCCCGCTTGTTCGCCACAACGGACATCGTGGGCCAGGGTAACGCCGGTGACATCACGCTTAATCTCACGGACGCGATCGCGATCGCAGGCACAGCCCCTGCCGGTGGTCCTAGTACGGTTACTACGTCTGCCCTCACGGGTTCAGGGGGGAGCGGTGGCGATATCACTATCAACACGAGCAATTTCTCCCTCGCCGATGGCGGGCGGTTGACAACCGAAACGGCGGCTCCTGGGCCGGGGGGAAACATTGTGGTCGATAGCCAAACGTTTTTGATCGATAATGACGCCCAGCTCAGCGCCTCTTCGATTGGCGCAGAGGGGGGACAAGCCGGAGATATTACGGTCAGGACTAACCAGTTCGATATGGGTGGATCAGGATTTCTATTTACGACCACCGAAGGCCGCTTCGATGCGGGCGATATCGTGCTAGAGATCCGCGATCGCGCGACGCTCTCTGGCACAGAGACGGGCCTCTTTGCCGGCACAGAAAGTCCCCGGGCTACTGGCGACGGGGGCAACATTCGCATTACCGGGCCCGAGCAAATCAGCCTTCGAGATGGCGCAACGATTGAAGCCAACAACGAAGGTACCGGAGTTGGCGGCAACATTTGGCTTGAGGCTGGTGGGCTAAGTTTGGCTGGCAACTCGACCGTGACCGCCACCACTACGAGCAATCAAGGCGGCAATATTACTCTGCCCTTGCAAGAGTCCCTGGTGTTGCGCAACGGTAGTCAAATTTCCACAGAGGCCGGACTGGCTCAGGCCGGAGGCGATGGCGGCGACATCACCATCAATGTGGCCGAGGGCTTTGTCATCGCTATCCCTGAGGAAGATAGTGATATTGTGGCCGAGGCCTTTGCCGGACAGGGCGGCAATATCCGCATTGTCGCCGCAGGGATCTTTGGCCTCGAACCGCGATCGCAGCCCACGCCCCTAAGTGACGTTCGAGCTAGCTCAGAACTGGGATTAGACGGCACCGTTGAAATCATTGCCCTCAATCCCAACCCTGATCAAGGCTTGATTACCCTGACCTCAGACCTGTTAGATGAGCCTCAACTGCTGACCCAGGGATGTGAGCCAATCACGGCAGATTCCCCGGCTCGAGGAGCGTTTTACACCTCGGGGCGAGGCGGCATTACGCCCCTGATGTCAGATGCTTTGGGCAGTGATGATGTCGTCGATGATTTACGCCTACCGGAAGCAGAACCTGCCGCTGCCCCGATTACGGAAGCTCAGGGTTGGTTTGTCCGCGATGACGGAGTAGTCGTGCTCACGGCAGCTCCCTTGCCTGAGACTACTCACCATCGCTGTTGGCGATAATAAGGAGGCGTTAGGCATGACTCGTTGGCTGCTGGTGGGCTTCATGAGCATGTTGATGACTGTGGCTATTCCTGCCGGACTGTCAAGGCTGCCGAACGTAACCGGTTCACACATTGCAGCGGCGGCTGAAACTGCCTCAGACTCTTTACAACAGGGCATGGCTCACTATAGAGCCGAACAATTTCAGGCGGCGCTGCAGCAGTGGCAGCAGGCCCATCTAGCGTTTAAGCGTCAGGGCGATCGCCCGCAGCAGGCGTTGACTTTAAGCTATCTGTCCTTAGCCCATCAGCAACTAGGGAATTTGGCGCAGGCTGAGCAACGATTGCAGGAAAGCTTACAGCTTCTCGAAGCTGGCCCGGCCCAGGTTGAATCGCCAGGGCCGGCGGCGATTTATGCAAAAGTGTTAAACGCCCAAGGCAAGCTGCACTGGCTCCAGGGCGATTTAGAGACGGCGTTATCCGTGTGGCAAGCTTCAGAACAGGCCTACCGCCAAGCTAACGATACCGCTGGGGTGGCGATCGCCCAAATGAATCAGGCCAGAGTTCTCCAATATTTAGGACTCCACAGTCAGGCCCAAGTCGTCCTAGAGCAGGCTTATCAACACCTGCAGCAACAGCCCGATACAGAACTAAAAGCCACTGGATTGCGCCACCTTAGTGAAGTGCTGCGGCAAATCGGCGAGTTAGAAACGGCGCAAACGTTCCTGCGAGACGGCTTATCCTTAGCAACCCAACCTGACAGCACCGGTCTGCTTTGGCTGGAGTTGGGCAATACCCAATGGGCCATGGCCAATCGACTACTGGCGATCGGGCGGCAGTCAGACGCTCAGCAGCAGTTTCAGGCCGCCCAAGCAGCTTATCAGCAAGCAATTGACATCAACGATGTCCTGTCAGCACGGCTAAACTTGCTGCGCCTACTAGTCGAGAGGGGGCAATGGACAGCGGCGCTGCAGGCGTTGCCCGCTGTGCAGCAAGCAGTTGCACCGTTGGTGCCGAGCCGCACCGCCGTATATGCCAATATTCATCTAGCTGAGAGCCTACTCAAGCTTATAAACGCCAGCGAGGCAGGTGAGCCTGCCCACGCTGCCGGTCTCATTGAGTTGCAACCCCAAGCCGTGGCAGAACGATTGTCACTAGCTTTTGAGCAGGCCCAAGTCTTAAACGATCATCGGGCAGAGTCCTACGCATTGGGCCAGTTAGGGTATGTGTATGAGCAAACCCAACAGTGGGCAGAGGCCCAGTCACTAACACAGCAAGCCTTATTTAGGTTGGAAGGAATTCAAGCCCCTGAGCTCCAGTATCGTTGGGAATGGCAACTGGGCCGGCTCAAGCGCTACCAGCAGGATCAATCCGGGGCGATTCAAGCCTATGAGGCAGCGGTGAATAGCCTGCAAAAGGTTCGCGATGATCTACTAAACGTGACTGCGGAGGTGCAATTCTCATTTCGCGATGATGTTGAGCCGGTCTATCGACAATATATCGGGCTGCTGCTGGCTAACCCAGCAGCAGAGCGTTTCCAAGAGTCCCTGCAGCGAGCAATTCAAACCGTAGATCAGCTCCAACTCGCAGAGATCGAAAATTACTTGGGCTGCACCCTCGGTCAGCTCATACTGGTTGATCAGGCCCAGAATCCCGGAACGGCAATTTTGTATCCGATTATTTTGAGCGATCGCGTGGCGATGATTGTTCAGCCACCGGAGCCATCTGCAGCCCTCATCTATCACGAGACGCCCATTCCCCAGGCCACCTTCGAAGCCACTCTCACCGCTTTGCAAGTTAACCTGGCAACCCCTGGCCGCACCCCAGAGGTTTTGGCAGATGCCCAAAAGATTTATGACTGGTTGCTGCGGCCTTTAGAAACTGATTTAAAGCAGACTGCTGTACAGACATTGGTGTTTGTCCTGGATGGGGCGCTGCGCAATGTGCCAATGTCTGTGCTGCACGATGGCGAACGGTATTTGATCGAACAGGGTTATGCGATCGCGATCGCCCCCCGTTTAGAAATATTTTCCTCGGCGGTGAACCGCTCCTCGTTAAACGTAAAGGTTGGCGGCGTTGGCATTCCCCAAACCATCAACGAAACTCAATTTCCGCCCATTGCCAAACTAGAAGAAGAACTGGCAGGCATTGCGCGACATGTAGCGGTGAGCGAGCCGCTGATTAATGAATCATTTACTGCTGAGAACATTCGTCAGCAGTTGCAGACAGGTGAGTTTAACGCCATTCATTGGAAAACTCACGGCATTTTTAGCTCTGACCCCCAAGAAACCTATGTGGTGGCCTATAAAGAACAAATTGAAGCCCAAGCGTTTAACGACTTAATCTTGCTGGGTAGCCAAAATGGCGTTACCCCACTGCAGCTTGTCGTTTTGAGCGCCTGCGAAACTGCTCAGGGGGACAATCGTGCCGTTTTAGGACTTGCCGGACTCGCTGCCAGAACTGGAACTCGCAGCGTTTTATCGACCTTATGGGTAGCGCAGGACACGCCAAATACTGAATTTATGATTCGCTTCTATGAAAAGCTATCGCAGCCTGGCATGTCCGTCGCTGAAAGCGTGCGTCAGGCCCAACTGGCACTCATTAATGAATTAGGGTACACAACTCCCCATATTTGGTCTAACTACGTGTTAGTAGGCAACTGGTCATAAATGAGTGTCGCAACTTGCTGAGTAATGCGCGGCTGAACTCGTTTCCCCGAGCCATCAATCAATCCTGCAGCGTTTCTGCAGCACTTTCAGCCCGCAATCAGCCTGCTCAATGTGCGGTAGGCCTGCCGCTATGCCTTGAGCTATCGAGACTTGGACGCAATGATGGCAGAACATGGTTTGAAAGTGCACCACGTTCAGAGGCGGCTTCTAAGTTTGTTAAGCAAGTCTCTGGACAGCGAACTCGAAGAAGGGTTCAGTGGTGTCTGTTTAGCCTTAGCGAAGAGTTGACGCGAAAGATCCATGTCAGCGATTCAGCGTCAGTAAATCTTGAACATCAGCCCAAAACTTACATTCATCAAGCCTCGAAAGAAGCCTGAAGATCCTCGTATCGGTCTTTCAAGCCCGTTTCATGGCATCCGTTTCAGCCATAGCTTAGATCCTGTTCTGCTCTTCTTATTCAGACAATTAAGCTAGAACAGCCTGATAGATAGCGTCAAGAGCTGCTTGAGCCTCTGGGCTAATTTCCATCCAATGTCACCTGATATTTTCTGCCCCCACATATCTGGAATTTGAACCTAACCCCAATCGAAGCTTTCTCATAGGCGGGGATGTCAATACAGATAGCTTGAAGGAGGACATTGCAAAACCAAATCTGTATGAAATGCAGAAAGCTGCTGTGATTCTCCGAGTATGTTCCCAGACGCAGCAACTTTTCTCTCCATTAAGTGGCTCTTTGTCCACAAATATGCGTTTAGGTAAAGGTTATGTACCTGAAAAAGTGCGGAAAGGGGTTGATGACACTCACTTCATATCAACATCTTTGACAGTATAAATACTGAAAAATAAACCCTCTTTTTTGAAATCGTAAGGGTCGCTTTATCACGCACTGAGCTCAGGATTAAGAGCTGAATAAAGAGCTGGCAGAAGCACTCTAATTTCGAAACGATAGCGCATATTGGTTTTAACAGAAATACACAACTTAGCTGAATCCAATAAAACCATGAAAACACTTGAGATCGCCTCTAGCTTACTCTGTGCAACAACTCTATTTTGTGCCTTAGGAAGTCCAGCCGCTGCCGCTAATCTGGTCACAAATGGTAGCTTTGAAGAGCCCGGCCTCAGGTCTGGTAGTTGGAAAGCGTTGACCAGTGAACAGGTTGATGGTTGGACAGCTACCCAAGGCAGCAAGATTGAAATCCGCAACAATAAAGTAGGCACCGCTTACGAAGGCAGTCATTTCGTAGAATTGGACAACCATGGCTATGACAAAAATGCGGCTGAAATTGGCCTTTTTCAAGACATCTTGACGAAAGTTGGTCAGCAATACACGTTGTCCTTTGCTTACGGACCTCGTGAGCAGAGAAAGGTTGATGGCGATAATCTACTTTCAGTTTCCTTTGGTGACATCTATGAAGAATTGGATGCCGGGAACAGCACCGACGGTTGGAAAACCTTTAGCCAAACCTTTACGGCTACAGATACTACAACGCGCCTGAAATTTTTGTCACTCGGCAAGCGTGACACCTTGGGTGCCAACATTGATGACGTTTCGGTCGTCACCGCAGATGTCCCTGAGCCCGCTTCTCTTCTCGGCTTAGCCGCTATCGGCGCTGTTGCTGCAGGTGGTGCACTGAAGAAGAAAGCAACGGCTTAGTTTTCCGGTTCTCCTTGAAAAGTTCATCTACCACACTATCTATGTGTCTCGAACACCCCAGGTTTACGCCTGGGGTGTCTTGTTATCGATGTGGGACATTGCAAAACTAAATCCGTATGAGAGATGAGGGCGATCGCCTGACCAATTACTTCTGTGCTGGCATTGGGGCCAAGCTCGACTGAAAGTGTAATTTTTCCGTTTTCCATGTTTTTCTCCTAAAATAAGAAGTTGCGTCGAACCGCAACCACTCAACTGAAACTACGAGGTTTGAGGTAGTTTCTGGAACGAGAGAATCAGGCTTTTGCCTATGTGACAGTTGAGGCTTTAAGGCCGATTTTATACGAATTCTCCATACTCTGGCTACACATCCTGCTCCCCCGCCCCCTTGCTCTTAAAGCTCTCCATTCCGATTTGTAGCGCTATCCCGGAGAAATGGTATTAGTCCCAGTCACAACTCCGGCGCCACAAGGCTACGCGATCGCCCTGAGGAGTGGGCCTAAATCGCGGCATTCGATAGCTTTACTCCCGGTTTAGGGACGATCTCCCAATACTTGGCTGCGATATTCCTTAGGAGATCGGCCAGTCCAGCGTTTGAAAGCTCGACGAAAGGCTCGGGCATCGGTGTATCCGACAATTTGTCCGACCGTAGCAATGTCAATTTCAGGATCGCTTAAAAAGCTCTTCGCATTGGCTAAGCGGATTTCATCAATGAGGGCATTTAGAGACGTGCCGTGCCGTTTGGCCAAACGCTGGGCCGTACGGAGGCTGATATTAGCTCTGGCCGCCGCTGCCGCTGCCCGATATTCGCTCCGAGTAGCGTTTTCCATAATGCCCTGACGCAGCTTCGCCAACGCAATGGGATAGCGATCGCTGCCCAATTGCTGGCGCAAATCAGCAAAATGACGCTCAATCAAACTGAATAGCTGCGGGTTGGCATCCCGAATAGGCACGCTGAGGCTGGCTCGCGCGAAAACCAGGGCGTTGCGTCCCGTTTGAAATGAGACCGGAGCTTGAAAGAACGC
Source organism: Cyanobacteria bacterium P01_C01_bin.70 (assembly GCA_039026015.1). Taxonomy (GTDB): domain Bacteria; phylum Cyanobacteriota; class Cyanobacteriia; order Phormidesmidales; family Phormidesmidaceae; genus Halomicronema. The sequence goes on from JBCCNE010000020.1 coordinate 18,772, forward strand.
TTCGTAGGCCTCCACTGGCACCGGTTTGGCATGGGCAAACTCCACTCTGAGTAGCGATATCTCCAAATCGGTACTCTCTTGCAGCAGTCGCCAAATTAAGCCCGTCACGGCTTCGAGCATCACGCCCCGGTCTCGCCCCTCAAAGGGATGAGCAACGGTAATGGCCACTTCAGCATCCGTTTGCTCAATGTGAACGGCCGACTGGTCAGCAATAATCGTCTGATTGGTCACAAACCACTCCAGCACGGCCTCAATGTCGTTAGCCACCTGAGCCCCTTGAACCAACCCGCCGAGCATGGAAAAGGGAGCGGCTGTAGCAATCTCCATAGAAATCGCCACATCTGGCCAGCGATCGGCAATCAGGCTCATCAGCTCTCCGACTGATTCATCCGATATGCGACTGTCCAAGCGAGCATAATCAACTTCGGAGAGATTCGTGCCCTGCGTCAGCTCATCGAGGGCCATTCCTCTCGATACAGCAAAGGCTATCGTGGTTGTCGCGATGCTGCCAAGCGTCTCTGATCTCGCAAAGTTGGCGTTAATAGTCCCTTTTTCGGCGCTCATTACCCTTCTATTTCTATATCTTGCTTAGGAGGATCGCATAAGAATCCTACAGTAAGCGGCTGCATTCTTGGCTCCCATGCAAAATCTCCCAACTGACACCTCCACTATCATCAGCACCGCCCGCGAGACAGTGGTGCCCCGAGAACGGCGCACATTCATTACCGACCCTCATCCGCTACCGACACAACCTGCCAAACCGACAGACACTCCTCGTTTTGAACTCTACAACGCCGGCCTGTCAATTTGTTCCAATAAAGTGCGGATGACCCTTGCTCATCAGGAATTGCCTTACATCTCCCACGAGGTAAAAATCACCTATCCTGAACAAGAAAATTACAATCCTGCCTATGTGCGCCTGCGTCTAGCCTCAGACATTGCGCAGAAGATGAGTTTGTCGAGCGGCTACTCTGGCGGCAGCAGCGTTCAAGCATCAGGATTTGATGCGTTGGTAGTGCCCACCCTGGTAGACGTGGAACAACAGGCTATCATTGCCGACTCCAAACTTATCTGTCTTTACCTTTGCGAAAAAGTGAATGACGATGCTCTCCTGCCTGCAGACATTAGGGAACCGGTGCTGGCCCAGTTGGATATCGTCGATCGCTTTCCCCATGTGGCTCTGCTCTACGGCGCTAATCCGGACAACGATCAGCGACCACCGCTGCTACGGCAGGCCATGGCGACGGTACATGATCTTAAGGTCACGGCTTTGAAGGCGACGTGGGATGGCGTACGGGGCGAGGATGCGCGGCTTGATGCCGCTTATGCAGCCAAGATTGCCAAAGAAAAAGCCGGCGAAACCTTTGTGGGGACGCCTGACCATATGCGATCCGTGATTGCTGAAACGGAGCGGCTAATTGCTGAGTTTGGTGAAACTCTGGCCAATAGCGGCGGGCCTTGGAGTTTTGGCGATCGCTTCACGCTGGCAGATATTTTCTGGATTGTCAGCCTCTTTCGACTTGAGTTCCTAGGGTATGGCTGGCTCTGGCGCGACCATGCCGAGCGCGCCCATATCAGTCACTACACCGAAGCTGGATACGCCTTAAAATCCATGCAAACCGCTGTTTGTCATTGGCCTGGATATCCTCCCTCCTACTGGGTTGCCAAATGGCTGCCATCGCCCTCTTCGTGACGTGTCTTGAGCAAAGTCCTAACCGTTTTTCCGATACTTTTGGGCCGAGCGGGTTAACCTAACACCTAAAGGGCCGACGAAAGGGCCGAGCGTCAGCATCTCCCGAACCTTCGCGATGCGGAGCTCAGGGGCAATTAAGAGAACTTTAGCATCGGCTGGCCGAACTTCATCAATTAGCAACTGCCAAGCCGTATCGCGCTCAGCGGCCAGCCACTGTGCTGAGCGCAGGTTAGATAGTCGTATATTTCGACGTCAGCGGGGCGGACGACCGGGGGGGGGTGGCGGCGGTGGAGGTGGCGGGCCATGGGGAGGACGACCTGCTGGCGGCGGCGGCGGCGGCGGCGGCACTTCATGGTCAAAGCGACGGGTCAGCAAAGACAGATGAAAAGAGGCATCCTGGTCGCGATAAGTATTCAGTGACGCTACCCCTAGGACAACCTCAAAATTTGAACCTTGATTAAATCTGAATTCATGGGAA
>JBCCNE010000021.1:0-20904 GCA_039026015.1 Cyanobacteria bacterium P01_C01_bin.70
CTGATAGCTAAGGCAAAAATCGCGATCGCCAGTCCGATGAGACTGACGCCTGAGACACTTTCTAAATCGAGAATAATTAGCTTCCGACCGACAGCAGTAAGCGCAGTAGCAATGACGAGTTCGACCTGAACCACATGCTTGCGGATGTAAGCCGTAATGTTTTCTAAAATCTCTAGCGCAATCAAAACGCTCAGAAACAGACCAAAAATTTCGGTCAACGTTGTCTTGAAAAAGCCCACAGTGTCTGCATTTGAAATTGATCGATAAAGCACGAATGCCAAGTCAACCACCGTCACCAAAATCACGACGACCATGGCGATTGAAAGTACTTTCGAGACGATGCTCTCAATCTGCCCCAGGCGTTTTAGAAAGATGTCATCTTGAAGGTTATAAGTGAGCTGGCGCCAAAGTGAATTGCGTTGCTTTGCCATAGTGCTCGATCGCGAAGGGGCTGTTGTGAGCATAAGAGATGACCTCCCCCTGGGTAAAGCCTCAACAGTCAACGCTAATTGAGTTACAGCGTTTTTGAAGCGCATGAAATAGGGAACTATCACTGCCATCCTTAAATTCAAAGAATTTTTGATGAGCGATTTCCATTGATTTTCTCTATGCAAATGAGTTTAAAAATTATCGTCGTGAAAAGCTCCATATACTTTTGCTTGAGTCAATCTCTTGGGTTAGTAATTCTTGGTGCGAACGATGCGATCGCTTGACGGCCTCTCAGTTTTACATTTCCCGTACCCGCGTCCCGTACCCGCGCCCCGTTCACAAATAAGAAGCCCGCACGAAAAGTGCTGATAAATTTACCCGGGTTGAGAGGCAGGCAATCTCTCTGTCTCGTTCCACACAGTTTGCTTCCTGCAGGATAGCGGCGATTGCCCTTTCCAGCCATGTCGCTCAAGATTACCCATTGGCTCAATTTCCGACTTTTGCTCACCGGATGACAGACAGACTTCTGACAAGTTGTTAGGGTTTGTTACACAATGAAATCAATATCTGTCATAACTCCATATCCTGACGAGTCACTGACACCGTTACTACTGTAATTTTTGAGGAGGTTGTCTGAGTTGCTGCCTAGCCAAACCCCAAGCACTTTGCCCTTGACCCAGTCGCCGGCGATCTCGTCCCCCATTTCATCTGCCGCACCGCGACCGGAAGCATCGACGTCAACGATGAGTGAGTTTGTGGCTCGTCATGTGGGGCCACGGCCCGAAGACACCCAGTCGATGCTGGCAGCGTTGGGCTATGACTCCTTAGAGGAGCTGATGGCGGCGACCGTCCCCGCAGGCATTCGGTTTGCCAAAACGCTCAATTTAGACGCTGGGCTCAGCGAATCAGCCGCGTTGGAAAAACTGCAGGCGATCGCTGCACAAAATCAAGTTTGGCGCTCATATTTAGGACTCGGCTACGCCAACACCATTACGCCCCCAGTCATTCAGCGCAACATTCTGGAAAATCCCGGCTGGTATACCCAATACACTCCCTATCAGCCCGAAATTGCGCAGGGTCGTTTAGAAGCGCTGCTGAACTTTCAAACAATGGTGACGGATCTCACAGGCTTGGAGATTGCCAACGCCTCTCTGTTGGACGAAGGCACAGCTGCCGCCGAAGCCATGACCCTAAGCTTCAATGTGCGCCAGCAAAAAGCGGCCAAAACTTTCTGGATGTCAGCTGACTGTCATCCACAAACGATCGCCGTTGTCAAAACCCGTGCCCTGCCTCTAGGAATTGACGTACAGGTCGGCACCCATAAGGACTTTGACGCTGCCACGCCGATTTTCGGAGCACTGGTATCCTATCCTGCCACTGACGGCAGCATCTATGATTACAGCGGTTTCATTCAGCAGGTGCACGAACAGCGGGCACTGGTCACTGTAGTCGCCGACTTGATGAGCCTAGCGCTGCTAAAGTCACCAGGAGAAATGGGCGCTGACATTGCCGTCGGTAATACCCAGCGATTTGGCGTTCCCCTGGGTTATGGCGGCCCTCATGCGGCTTATTTCGCCACGTTGAATCAGTACGCCCGCAAACTGCCGGGGCGCTTGGTGGGCGTTTCTAAGGATCGGTACGACAAACCGGCGCTGCGCCTAGCCCTGCAAACCCGGGAACAGCACATTCGGCGGGATGCGGCCACTAGCAATATCTGCACGGCGCAGGTTCTGCTGGCAGTGATTGCCGGCATGTACGCTGTATATCACGGACCTGAGGGGCTGCGGGCGATCGCCACGCGCATTCACCAGCACACCGTCACTCTGGCCACCGCGTTAGCCCAAGCTGGTTTTGACCTTGGCACTGAGCCCTATTTCGATACGCTGCGGATTACGGTGGGCGATCGCTGGGCTGACATCCTGACGCGTGCGGCCGCCCAGCGAATTAACTTGCGGCAGTTAGATGCGCAAACCCTGGTCGTCGCACTGGATGAAACCACGACCCCAGAAGATGTCCAGGATTTGGTTGCCGTCTTTACGGAGCGTTCAGCGCTGCCGGCAGCGGACGCCTCGCCGCTGCATCAGCATCCTCTAGGGCGCACGAGCGATTTTCTCACCCATCCCGTCTTTAACCGCTATCATTCCGAAACTGAAATGCTGCGGTATCTGCACAGGCTGCAGTCCCGTGACCTATCGCTAACCACGGCGATGATTCCCCTAGGGTCTTGTACCATGAAGCTCAACGCCACCGCGGAAATGGTGCCCATCACCTGGCCTGAGTTTGGACAAATTCACCCCTTCGCACCGTTGGGACAAACTCGGGGCTATCGTCAGCTATTCCAGGATTTAGAAACTTGGCTACAGGAAATCACCGGATTTGCGGGCATCTCCCTGCAGCCTAATGCCGGAGCCCAGGGCGAATACACTGGCCTGCTCGTGATTCGGGAATATCATCAGCAGCGCGACGAGGGCGATCGCATCTTTTGCTTAATCCCCGAGTCGGCCCACGGCACTAACCCCGCTAGTGCCGTGATGGCAGGGATGAAAGTGGTCTCGGTGCAGTGTGATGACCAGGGCAACGTCGACATTGCCGACCTGCGGGCCAAAGCGGCAAAACATAGCGCTCAATTGGCGGCCCTGATGGTCACCTACCCTTCTACTCACGGCGTATTTGAGGCGGGCATTCGCGAAATTTGCGACATTGTCCACGTCCACGGCGGCCAAGTTTATATGGATGGAGCCAACATGAACGCCCAAGTCGGCCTTTGCCGTCCGGCAGATTTCGGCGCCGATGTCTGCCACCTAAACCTGCACAAAACCTTTTGCATTCCCCACGGCGGCGGCGGCCCTGGCGTGGGGCCAATTGGCGTGCAGACTCACCTGGTGCCGTTTTTACCGGGACATACTTTAGTGGACGGAGTCGGTAGAGAACAGGCGATTGGCGCCGTCACCGCTGCCCCCTGGGGCAGCGCCAGCATTTTGCCCATCTCCTGGATGTACATTGCCATGATGGGGGCAGTCGGCCTCAAGCACGCCACCGAAGTCGCGATTCTCAATGCCAACTACATGGCCAAGCGGCTCGAGGGACATTACGACATCCTCTACACCGGCAAGCATGGCTTGGTGGCTCACGAGTGCATCATCGATTTGCGCCCCTTCCGTAAGTCGGCAGGCGTGACGGTTGAAGATGTCGCAAAACGCTTGATTGACTATGGCTTTCACCCCCCGACAATGTCGTGGCCAGTGGCCGGTACGCTGATGATTGAGCCGACCGAAAGTGAATCGCAGGCAGAACTTGACCGCTTTTGTGACGCCATGATTGCCATTCGGGCTGAAATTGAGGCGATTGCCACGGGCCAAATTGATGCCGAAAACAATCCGCTCAAGCTGGCTCCCCATACGGCTGCAGACCTCGTCTCTGATTGGCAGCGGCCTTATGATCGGCGTCAGGCCATCTTCCCCACTCGTTGGACTCAAGAGCATAAGTTTTGGCCTACAACCAACCGTATTGATCAGGCTTACGGCGATCGCAACTTGATGTGTGCCTGCTTACCCATGTCAGCCTATGACGAATAAGCCAGCAGCTCATCTAATTACGGCTATATAGAAAGGCGGGGACTGTGACCAAAAGCAGTCCCTTTTTTTTAAAAAAACGCGCTGTTTTCTATTGCCATAAAATTACGGAGTCTTGATAAGGCATCCAACAAGGTTTAATTAGAATCACTTAAAAAGGCTCAATCTAGTTCAGTAATTCTTCGCAACCCTCTAAAAATACACTGATTTATTTAGCGAATAAAACCTGGCAATTGCCAAAATTCTTGGCGACAAACGACAGCGAAAAATCGTCCAAATCCCTTGCACAGCAGCATCTTTAAACTAAGTAATAGGCAAGATAACATTTCACGAATCAATATGTTTATCTTCCTGAAAGGACCAGTCCAGTTCAGTATCTTCAGAAAAGCTTACTGTAGCCTCATTGAAATTCAAATTTTTTCTCAGTCAAATAGTACACAACAAAAAGAGCATTTAAGTAGCGACGCTTAATCAGTCACTGCCAATATTCAATTTTTAAATTAATCAGGTACAAGCACCGAGCCTGGTACTTTCGGATTGCTTTAAAGTCGATATAAATAAGCAAACTAGTTTTAGTTGTTTATCTATGCTGCATATTTGGATTCCTTTGAGATAGCAGAATTCATTAACCAATTTCAACAATGTTGACTAATCCGAAGATTTCAATTGCGTGATTCATATGTTTTCTAACAAGCATGAATTCATAGAGCATAAAGCGGACTTTAAGGGCGAATACTCTCCATCAGAGATCGCCCTCAATGCTGAGTTTCAAGTGCTTGAAGAGATGATTGCTGCAGGAAAAATTAGTCCTATGCAAAGGACGATTATTATGCATGACCAGGCCGCTACTGGACGCACCATTGCCGAGATTTTAATTATCCGTGGTTGGCTGTAGCGCTTAAGTTTTTCTCAAGGTGGATGTTTCCTTGAGTAAGTTTGTTGTCCTTCACTTTGTTCTAGGGTGAAGGATTTTTTTAATGTTTGGGTTTTAGATAACGATAGTGCCACTGCTATGAATATCGCCCGTCATCACGATTCAGGAGCACTGAGCTTTCCTGCCACCATTCTTGAGGATAGAGCACAAGATCCGATAGCCATCTTCATCCCCATCAATCAGTCGGACTCAACCACCACAACGACATACGATGCCGGCTCGACAGGCAAAACCCTGATGAGTCATAGCCAGAGAGCGATCAAACTGATTTTGCTGCGGGTTAGCGACAGACGCACCACGGATATCTTTAGTGGCTTTTACAATCTGCCTAGGCAGTAAAGCATACGCTTGCGCCAGATTGAGGTCTTGATAAAGTTCGACATCTCTTAATGTGGCTGCGGTTTAATAAAACAGCAGACATGAGGATTGGCAAGATGGATTTGGCACAACTCAATCAGGAATATGGTCTGGCAGGGCAAATCACCTTTGTCGAGGGCAAAGGCGGTTTCCCTTATATTGAAGTAGCCAATGACCAAGCGACGGCGTTAATTTCCCTGTATGGCGGTCAGGTGTTGGCGTTTCAGCCTACAGCAGCCTCCCATGGCCTAATGTTTGTGAGTGAAAACGCCTACTATCAAACCGGCAAGGCAATTAAAGGCGGTGCGCCGATTTGCTGGCCCTGGTTTGGTCCCGATCCGAAAGGCCAAGGCCGTCCCAATCATGGCTTTGCTCGCAGCCGCCTCTGGCAGGTCAAATCTACCCAGGCTCTGCCCAGCGGCGCTACTCAGGTAATTTTAGGATTCAGCTACAGCAACGATACTCGCGAGTTGTGGCCCTACGAGTTTGAGCTATCGATAGAAATTACCGTGGGTCGGGTTTTGGAGCTGGTACTCGTGAGCGGCAATCTGGGCGATCGCCCCTTTGACATTACTCAAGCACTACACACGTATTTTGCGGTGGGCGACATTACTCAAACCCAAGTACTCGGCCTTGATGGGACTACTTATATCGATAAGGTGGATGACCAAAAAACCAAGTCACAAGCAGGAGCCGTAGCGATCGCGTCAGAAGTTGATCGGATCTATCAGGGCGTGCCCAGTGAACTGACTATTCAAGATGACGCACTCGACCGTCAGATTCGTATCACTTCCACTGGCAGCCAAACCGCCGTCGTGTGGAATCCGTGGATAGAGGTTTCAGCAAAATCCGGTGACTTGACCGACGATGCTTATCAGCACTTTATCTGTGTTGAGACGACTAACGCGGCAGATGATGTGGTGACAGTGCCCGCCCGAGAAGAATATCGCTTGGCTGCGATTTATGACCTGTTGAGCTAGCGTCGCGCAGCGAGAAAACCGCCGACGGGTAGTGGGTGGTCTGGAGAGCTTGGACGGCAAGGCACTGGAGATTAGGTGAGCGAGTGGAGTGATTGTATTTTGGCGCAGCCTGTTTAGAAGGCTTGTGTAAGGTAGCCTCGGCACAGCGGCGCATTGTGCTCGTAATCCAGATTCTTCATCCAAGAGCCAAGAACCAAGAATCAAGCACTGCATTCCATAGACCTCTGCCCTTGCCGCAGGGTACCCTGAACTGCACATTCTGCCGTACTTTCAAATATTCAAAGGGTAGCTGCGGTCGCATTTCTCACCAATGCACCGTTTGGCCTACATCGTTTCGTATGTGCGGCGATCGCCAGTGCGATACATACGGGTGCCTTGATGCGGATATTCCACCACGTCATAGTCCAAATCATAGCCTCCCATCAGATACACTAAGTCTTCGTCAAAGGGATTATGCATATCGTGGGCGGGGCTGTCGGGTCGGAATCCCATAAAATCGCCCGCCGCCACCTCAAAGGTTTCTTCATCGATAGTGGCAATGCCACGACCCGACAGAATGTAAATGAACTCTTCTTCGCCTCGGTGGCGGTGATATTCCGTAGAGTGATGGCCAGGCTGCACCCGCACTAAATAGATGCCTAGGTGCAAACATCCGGTCGCTGCCGCCAGCGATCGCGTATGTCGCACCGCGTTCTCATTGAGCGGGTGTACGAAAACCTGTTCTGGCATGTCAGCGATTGCGGCGGCTGAAATTAAGGCATGAGGCAGGTTAAAAATAGGAGAATCAGTCATTGGCGCAGATCAAAAAAAGAGAATGACCAGTGAGATCTTGATGGGCTTAACTAAAACGGTCTGTGCCATTGCCCACATTGGGCCGCCGTTGCGGAAATAACTCGCAGTCGTTTTTAAGGAATGGCTGGTCGCTCATCTCGCCGAGATGAAAACAGTAGGTGAGATTGCCATCAGCATCCATCACAAAGGTTGCCTCATATTCGATGCTGCGATCGCTGAGGTATTGCTTAGCCGTTGTTCCATCAAGCTGAGCGGCAATCGCCAACTGCAGCGGGGTGACTTTACCCTGATGGGTCTGAACCAGCTGGAAAAAGTGCGATCGTAAGCGCTGGACCTCTTGTTGCCGACGCTGCTGGCGGCACTCCCACAGCAGGTAACCGCCGCCAATCAGGGCAAGTACACCCAGCAAGATTCCAGCAGTGATCGTCTCACGTTTTTCGAGTACCCTGGGGTCGCGGTTGAAGCTGGTTTCCAGCGCCCTGCCTAAACACCAAAAACCGAGTAGAAGCAGCAGTCCAGCCGTGAATTTGGAGACGGGTTTCATCATCAGGTCAGCTCATTGTCGTCAACGATACCTGAGTGGCACAGTCGAGTTTTCTTGCGCAAACACTAAATCAAATTGCCAAGCTTGTCACCGGGAAGCCGTTAACGCCGCACACAGAATGGAACCTGAAGCAGACGGAGCACCGAAGAGCGATTTCATTATCAGAGCTGACGCCAGCTTGCTCGAATAGCTGATGCAATATCCACTGGAAATCCTGAATTTACAGTAAAAAATTTTTGATGAAACAAATTTAGCTCTTCCATACTACATTAAGCCAATCAATCAAAACCGCTGCAACCCTCTGGTATCAGAGAATCAGAAGCCCACAAGGAAAATAGTGACAAAGCACATCATCACAAATAGTACACTTGCACTATTACTGAACTTTAGATATGATTTATATAGTTCGCATGAACTATACATGTCAGGGGTTAGTTTATGCGAGCGGCCAGCAGCTTATTGAGGCTGTAACTTTACGACCTCTTCACAAATTGGTGTGCCCTTATGAATTCAGAAATGAGTGCCATTCGCAAGCAATTGTTGGCTGAGTGTCCCCCGCCCAGTAGCGCCGAAGAAATGCCGTCAATCTCCCTGGGTATGTCTTCTCCTCAGTTGCCGAATGTGGGTCATGAAGTTTCCTGGCAGTCTTCCCAGCAGGCCGACGCGACCCAGGCATTACGGCAGCGAGCCACGGCTCAAGCCGTGCCACAACTGTCGCCTGAAGAACTTGCAGCTCAATCTCCCTCAACGGCTACGGTAGAGTCACCGCCCCCAGATATTCACCGGTATTTGCAGCGGTTGTATGCAGAAGCCGAAAAAATTAATGACCTGTATCGTCAGCAGGAAACGGCGATTCGCAAATTTCAAAATACGGTCAATGGATTATCACTGATTTTGATGAAGCAGCCACCCGCCGCCATGATGAGGGTTGAGCAAATTTGTGAAATTCAAGATGCCGCTCTTACTCAAGTCGTGCAGGATGAAAACCACCGATATATTTTGACTGCAGTTGATTTGGATCTCACTTCGGACGTTAAGGATGCTTCGGAAACTGCGGCGGCCCTGCGAGATCGGGCCCATCGCGCTTCTTCCGACGATTCCGTAGCGCCTATTGCTGCTGTTACGGGCTTTTTATCGAACTTGAGGCCGCTTTGGACAGCGATAAGCGGTATTTTCGATAAGCGATCGCCTATGTCCTTTTTGGATTACCTGATTTGGTTCGGTGGCGGAGTCATTGGTCGACTGGTCTTAGATTTGACGCTGGCCGTTTTTCCTGGCTTTTGGCCTGGGGTGATTGGCATCATCATCGGCGCTGTAGGGTTTGGGCTGTATCGATTACTGTTCGCTAAAAAAGCGGACATGACTTTGATTGTCTGTATTTTCTTGGCTCTAGTGGGCTTAGTCATTGGCGGTCAGATTTGAGGCTATCTACCAGTGCGATTGCTTGATTAAGAAAATCGCTGGCTAGTCATCAAGCTCCGACCATTGGATGAGACTCAGGGGTTTGGGCAGTCCCCCTTGAGTAAGGCAAGTGGAGTCGTTCTTTTTTCAAGTCTTTTGATTGCAGAGGAGCTAGTTTTCATCATGAACCAAAGTTCACAACTTTCCTCAATTTCTCCACTTAAACCGTTAGTCGCGGTAGGAGTTATTGTGGCGGCGGCCATAGCGCTGATGGATGTTCGAGATATGAGGTTTTGGCTGACGCGATCGCAGCCCCAAGTAAATGAGAAGTCTTGCCATGAGTTTGTGCAAACTGAAGCAAAGTTATCGCGTGAACAGTTGGCAGAGTTGCTAACCATCCCCGAACGCGACTCTAAAGAGCGAGTACGTCAGGTGGTGGCTGAGCCCTACTGTCGCTTGTCTAGTCTAAATGTGCGGGCAGATGTACAGGCCGAACGCGAAGCCTACCCGCTGGAGTTTGACCCCGAAACTCAACTCGTCATTTTGTATGAAAACGATGAGTACGCAGGCTATCGCTTTAATTTTCAATAACCAACCATGTGGATGATTGAGGGACGAACTGCTTAGGCTGGAGAGGCATGTTTTGGCATTTTGGACAGATTCTACTGTGGCAATATCGGATGATTCGGCAGTTGCGTTTTATGAGCTTGCTGCTGCTGTGTTGTTTACTGGGGACGACTTTGAGTAGCTGCCAAAAGGATGCCATTGCGGCCCCCCGCTCCGTTGCCCTTGACCAAAGTTGGGATTTGAGCCTGGGCAACGTGGTAGAAGGATTTCGGGTGGTGGCGGGTCTCGGAGACGTCACCGTGTACCTACAAGGATCGAGGGTGAGAGCCCCCTTCGAGGGAAATGTGGAATTGTCTGCCGATGGTCCTGACTGCATCTTTTTTTCTTCACCAGAGGTGCCAGCCTATCTGTTTCGATTTTGCGGCATTATGCGCCCCAAAGCTGGTGAAGTTAAGGTCGGGGAATCACTCGGCAGAGCCCAGTATCTTCACTTTGCGACGATGCGTCGGCAGCCAGAGGGTACCTGGGCTATCGTCGAACCTTCTACCAATGTGCTGGAGCGATCGCTGCAGCGGTTCTAGTTTTCCGGCTTCAGCCTCGTATCAATCATGAATTTTTCTAGCCCTTGAGTTCTTGACTTACTTCGTTCGATGAGCCGGCTGGAATCGTCAGCCTTCGACGATCGCTATCTTTGAACGCCCATCAAACTTATCAATGCCTCTATGTGAGAGCTTGCCGTCATGACTGCTTACCGTGCTTTGTTAACTTTAGGAACCTTGGCGATGTCGCTAGGGGTTGGCAATACCGCTAAAGCTGACACTGATATTGCCCTTTCCTTCGCCTTGCCGCCTGCGCCCCAGCAGAAGGCGGCTGAAGCAGCGGCCATTGAAATGGCCGCTCAAGCACCGCCAGAGCTAGCTCCCTCGCCACAGACTTTAATGTCTGCCGAAGCCCCACTGCCGATTCCACCAGGGGCGGAAAATCCTCCGATGGCCAGCAATCATACTCGTCCAGCCGGAGTCTATGGCGGCCTTGATGCAGTCGCGATTGGTGCAGTGCCTTCCGTGCATTCCCTGTTGCCGCCCCCGCCACCCATACCGGACTATCTGCAGCCGGTCGTCACGGCGATCGCCCCGCCGCCATCACCAGAAGCACCGCTCCAAGAATTTGCCCAGCGCTCTGAAGCGGCGATAAAGGAGCCAGTTGCCTTACTTTTTGGCATCGAGAAACCAGATGTCGCGCCTGAGGCAGCGGATACCGACACGGCCTCAGAGGTCTCAGAAGCGGTGCCGCTAGCATCCTTAGCCTCTTCTTGGAACAATCTCACTTCAGTGTTTGAGGGGGGCACGGACTCGCTGGTTGCCTGGGCAGTCGGCAGCGCTGAGGGCACGCGCACTCCAGAGGGACACAAAAATCCCGCTTACTTCGGGCACGTTGATCCCGGCAATGGCGTGTGGAATATGGGCACATTTTCCTATCAGCATGGCGCCAGTACGCCCGAAGAGGCGGATGAAAAACAACTGCGCCGCCTCCAAAGTCAGACGAAGCAGCTTCAGCAACAGGCGCACGACAAAGGACTTGACCTCTCTCAAGAAGAACTGCTCAATGGCATCGACTTAGCCAATCAGGCCCCCCTCGCCGCTCTTGATCGCGGCGGCTATCTCGATTGGCTGAAAGAAGCACGACAGTTGGGTATGACTGGGTCAGAAGCAATTGTCTGGGCTCGCACCCGCTCGTTCATTGATCCTGACACCCAGCGCTGGAATGCTCCAGGGTTGGGCAATAACGTCTATTCCATCAGCCACGACCAAGAGCGCCGGGCCAACGCAATTTCCAGGGCGATATCGGCCTTCACCGCTAAAGTTCAGATTGCCGCTACTCCTACCGCCGAATCACTATTTGTCGCTTCTGAGCCGCCAACTGAAGCGATTGTTGCGGCAATTGATGAGGTGCCGTTTAAGCTAAATGAATTTTCTCGTGAAGTTCTACCAACGAACGACCAAGAAATCATTGCGGCTTCTACCCCAGCTGAATCAGCTTCCCCAGAGATATCTGAACCGATCGCAGATGAGCTGACTATTGAAGTAGATGACCTGTCGCTAGCGGCCGTTGAACCCCTGACTGGAGTGCCGCTGGTGGCAGAAAGTCTCGAACCTCATGCAGCGGCAGCAGCCATTGCCCCGTCACAGCCGGGTCGTCCGCTGTTCAACTGGTTAAATAAAACTTTGGCAAAAATTGCTTCGCCGCCGGCGCTGCCTCTGTCAACTGAAGAGTTGCCTGCCACCATGTCCCGGGCCACATCACCTCAGCAGACCGAGACTGAGAACGTGGAATCTATAGATGTTGATGCGGCAAACCCTTCAGATTTGAGTAAAGAGAGTGAGGCTTTGACCAAACCTAAGGCGATCGCCTCAAATCAGGCAATCATGGACGAATCCGCAGTCGAGTCGCAATTGACTGGTCAATCTGCACACGACACCGCCGATCCGATAGATTTGGCAGCGATTGCTATTGCCGCTTCGGATGCCGGTACCACCGATAATGGTACCCTCATGAATTTGGATGAATCGCTCGAGAACACTGATTTAGAGACTGCCGCAGCGACAACGGTTAAGTCGCCTGCCGCCACAATTGCTGCAGCTTTTGCCAAGCCGCAAATTCTTCGACCTACGGACAACCCCGATAGTGCAGTCAGCGATGTCTTGGCGGCAGCAGGCACGACAGAAACGTTGGCAGCGCCAAGTCTGCTGCCAACGAGCGAGATCGCGATGCCGACCGATCCATTGACTTTCGATGATTCTGAAGAAGACGCGACAGCACTGGCTGATAAATCTTTACCAGCATCAGCTACAGACGAAACGAACGAAGCGTCTGCCATCATGACAGACGCTAAGAGTAAACGCACAGCCCTGGCAGCACTTGATCGTCTGCAAGAGACGCTACGTCAAGCCGAGTTAGCGCCTAATCCTTAAAATCAGAGGCATTAAAGATAAACGGCACATTGCCACCATTACCGCCACCGGTCACCAACACTTTAGGCATTTGAGCACCACCTTCTTTCCAGGCTTCAATCGCTTCTTTTTGCAGCACTAATTCACCACCCTGCGCTTTAAGGGTTTCAGCCAAGAGTCGCTGGGCTTCGGCACGGCCTTTAGCTCGGTTGATTTCTGCCTGGGCTTCTTGCTCTGCCTCTTGAGCCACATAAACTGCGCGCCGCGCTCGCTGTTCGGCAATCTGCTTTTCTTCAACTGCCTTGGCAAATTCAGGCGAAAACTCCAGATCAACCACGCTAGTATCAAGCACAACAATGCCGTATTTTTCTAGTCGTGTGCTGAGAGCCTCATCAAAGTCATCTTTCAGCTCTACCCGCTTGGTAATGGCTTCTTCGACGGTGCGTCTGGCCGCCGCAATCTTGAAGGACTCTTGAGTCTGGGGAGCAATGATTTTAGCCACGATATTTTCCAAGGTGCCCTGGGTGCGGCGCACGGTGACCACTTCGCTGGGGTCGAGCCGAAAGTTGATCGCAAATCGGGCTGACAAATCTTGCAAGTCTTTCGTTGAGCTTTGCGCGGGTACTTCAAACTTTTGCACAGTGACGTCGTAGACATCCACATTCGAAACCACTGGCGGTTTGAAGTGGACGCCTTCTAACAGTGCACCATCTTGGGCCTTACCTAAAATGCTGAGCACCCCAGCCTGACCGGGATTGATAATGACAAAACTGCTGGAGGCGACAGTAAATATAAATAACGCCACAAAAGCGAGGGCGATTGGCTGCCAACCAAGAGATTGTGATTTCAAAATAGTCTCCTTTACCGCTTCGAAAAAACCTTTCTCATTCTAGGCAGGTCGGTGCTCTCGCCTGACCGCCTGACATAACGCTTATCTTAAGAATGCTTGGCTGTGGAACTAAATATCGGTGGCAATCGCGCTTCCTAGTTAAATATCTAGTTGCGGTTGACCAACTAGCCAGCCCGTTGAACTGATCACGCGGGCAGTGCCCTCCTTGAGATTCGAATTAGCAATTATTGATGTAACCAAGACCCATTTCTAGGGAATTCATAAACAAGACTTTATCGTTTATGGCCTGCTCGCAGAGTGGAGCGCGCCGCAGTGCTGGTTTTGTCTTGTTCTTTCGCGGAAATCTCCATTAGCTGGCAGCTGTTCCCGTCAAAAGGTCAAAGAGACCGTCATCGACTTCATAGCCCAGCATTTGGGTCATAAATTTCAGCCGGGTCATTTGGCCGCTGCTTTGGTTCTGTAGCCAGTTCGCTACGACAAAAATCTTATTCATAACAAAAATTTCTAGCGCTTCCGGATTATACCGAATGCCGTCTTTGGGACTGAATTGATGCGGCACCAGCATAGCGGCATAGCGGCCAAGTTCACCGGCTTCCCAATCCAACAGATAAGGCAGCCAAGGATACACAGCATCAAGGCGGATAAACCATAGGCGCACTTCGGGAATTTCAGACAGTTCTCGGGGATCAGTCGGAGAGCGAGGAAAGTCGATTTCAAATTGCAGGCGAATGTCTGGATCGAGGATATCTCCCTTTTCAAGGAGGGGTTCGATGAACGCCTGGGCCCCTGATATGTCAAGGGTAAACAGCGTATCGGCATTGAGCTTCAGAGTGTGGGCCATCAGCGATCGCCTCTTTTGCCAACTTCTTTATTCTGCCAGCTTCCCATCGGGGCAGCCGTCGCATGCCATCATAAGAAAGTTTGCGGCAAATTCCGCATCTTTTCTGTGCCCCATAGCTGGCTGCCCTATGTTTGAGCCGATCCGAGTTTGCATTACGCTTGGCACCCGCCCCGAAGCCATCAAGCTGGCTCCCGTGATTCAAGCCTTTCGACAGGCAGAAGACTTTGCGACCCAAGTTGTGCTGACGGGGCAGCACCGTGAAATGGTGGCTCAGGTCATGCAGCTGTTTCGACTGGCAGCAGATGAAGATTTGGACATCATGCAGCCGCAGCAGAGCCTAACAGATATTACTTGCCGCAGTTTGCAAGGGTTAGAGAATTACTTTCAGCGATCGCACCCCCAGCTTGTCATCGTGCAAGGTGATACGACGACCGCCTTCTCGGCGGCACTAGCAGCCTTCTATCAACAAATTCCAGTGGGACACGTCGAGGCCGGACTGCGCACCGACGACTTACTCAACCCGTTTCCCGAAGAAGCCAATCGCCGTCTGATCTCACAAATTACACGCCTGCATTTCGCGCCGACGGAAACTGCAGTGGGCCATTTAGCTAAATCTGGAGTCGTCGGCGAGGTGTATCACACTGGCAACACGGTGATCGATGCGCTACTAACCGTGGCGGCCCAACAGCCTCCGTGCTCAATTTCGGGGCTCGACTGGCAGCGCTATCGGGTGCTGCTGGCCACGGTTCATCGTCGCGAAAATTGGGGCGCATCCCTGCAAGACATCGCTCAGGGGTTTCTAAAAATTTTGGCCCAGTGTCCTGACACGGCTCTATTGCTGCCCCTGCATCGCAATCCCACAGTGCGCGAACCGCTGACCTTAGCCTTGGGCGAACATCCACGGGTCTTTTTGACAGAGCCACTGGACTACAGCCAACTGGTTGGGGCGATGCAGCGCTGCACTCTATTATTGACTGACTCCGGTGGGCTGCAAGAGGAAGCTCCGGGACTGGGTAAACCCGTGTTGGTGCTGCGGGAGACGACCGAGAGACCAGAAGCGATCGCGGCTGGTACGGCTAAGTTAGTCGGGACGCAGGCAGATGCAATTGCCGCTGCAGCCATTGAGCTTCTCACCTCATCAACGGCCTATGAAACCATGGCCAAGGCGGTGAATCCATTTGGCGACGGCAAGGCTGCCCAACGCATCGTGGAGATTGTGCACCGGTATTTCCACCGAGCCTGAAGCGGTTGCAGATCGGCTCTTTCTCGGGCTTGGGCGAAGTTCGCTACAGTAAAGACGACTCTTTTTCCTATTCCTTGGCTTCGCTATGAAAGCTACCGTGCCTAAACAGGTTCTGACCGGATTAAAAGCTGATCAATTCAGGCATCCTTTAGATTTGAATGCGACTGCCACACTCCGCCAGTTGCCGGGCCTTGACCTGATTATTCGCAGCGCTTTAGGACCAGTCGCTGAGCAAGTCTTCTATCTCAGCAATATTTCGTCGAGTGTCTTAGTGGGCCCTCAACAATTGCCCGACCTGCATGAGCTGCTGCTAGAAGCCTGCAAAATTTTGGATTTGGAAACACCTCAACTCTACATTCGGCAACATCCTGTCCCCAATGCTTACACCTTTGCCATGCGCGGCAAGCGGCCATTTATCGTCGTTCACACAGCGCTGATCGATTTGCTCACTCCAGCAGAAGTGCAAGCGGTGATCGGCCACGAATTGGGGCATTTGAAATGCGACCACAGCGTCTATCTGACTCTAGCCAATCTGCTAGCACTGGCGGCAAGTCAGCTGCCGTTAGCAGATTTTTGGCTGCCGAATCTGCAGACTCAAATTATGGAATGGGTACGCTGTGCCGAGTTTACCTGCGATCGCGCCGCACTACTCGTCGCGCAAGATGCCAAAACAGTAGCCTCTTTACTAATGAAACTCTCTGGCGGTTCGCCAACCCTGTCAGCCCAACTTAACGTCGATGCCTTCCTCGACCAAGCACGAGCCTATGATGCGGCATCCACTTCAGAAATTGGCGAAGTGATTAAACAAATTCGCACGCAAGACCTGACCCATCCCTTGCCGGTGCTCCGAGCCCGAGAAATTGACCGTTGGTCTAACAGCCCTGACTATCAGACTTTGCTTAACCGCAAAGTTTCGCAGTATAGTAGGGAGACGACAGCCAAGGGCGGATGGCGGAATTGGTAGACGCACCACACTCAAAATGTGGCGGCTTCGGTCGTGAGAGTTCGAGTCTCTCTCCGCCCATGTCATTCGAGGTTAGAGCCATGACGACTTTGAAACGGTGGGAGTCCCCTCGTCATCAAGGACGCAATCATAAGGGGCATGGCGGTGCTGCTCGCCAGCGCCAGCTACGTAAACGCCACAATCGTTTACGCCAGCGACTCAAAAGTCCCACCGAAAATAGTTCTCCCAAAGAGAGGTCTCTGGCCTCTCTTTTTTTGTGCCAGATAGGGCTACGGCAGCTAGCTCACCACCCCAATCAAGTCGATCTTCCGGTGCTCACATCAAAAATCGCCCTTCTTAAAGATCAGGAAATGCGGTGTCAATCATTCACCTAGGGGCTGTCATCATTTAACGCTCGATTCCTTATGCTGAAAGCAGTTCAGCCCCTAGCGGGTTTTGCAGAGCGGGCGCGGCAATACCCGTACCGCAGGCATTCTGGATTTAATTGATGACGCGCCCTAAGTTGACTGCCTCATCAACAGATGCTGTCGTAAGCGACCTGGGAAAAATCAATCATCTCAGAGGGTGAACCAGATTTCAGCCATTCATCATCCGTATTTACACGATTAGACATTTCTCGGCGTTTGTTCAGAATTTTAAGCGCCACAAAAACTTCACTAGCCTTTCATGGAAAAATGCTTCAGTTTTGTCGTTTTTGATGGGATTTGACGAAATGAAAAGAATTCCTAATTCTTCTGCCTGCTTTATAAGGATAAGAAAACTTTGTCTTCTACGAATACATCTTTATTTTCTGGTTTTCGTAAAGATATGCAACGCTTGTTAATCTCTAGAGATAGATAGTTTATGAGTCTGTCTCAATCGGCAAATTTCTAGTCGAAGAGACTTTTTTTGAGATCAAAGTTTCCACGTAGATCGCCTGTTATCTCAATGGTTAAAGGCACTTCTTCTCTACATAAGACACAAGGATACTTAAATAAGGAGTCCGGTAATCTCGCTATCTCATAATTGAACAAATGCAGGAAGCAAGCATTTTTTAATCAGCAATTTTTTCAAGAAATTCACGCAAGCGCTTTTTAATAAATAACGCGACAATATTCACTATTAAAGATTTGATGACATGTAACTTGCAGTAACACTTTTGCTGCGATCGCTACTTTGTTCATCAATAGAGCGCTAGATACAGGATTTCGTCGCTTATCGTAGTTAATCTCGTTTTAGTTGCGGGCAAAATAGCATTAGCGAAAGATAGCATCACACTTATTTGGGCAGTTCCTTGAAACCATCTCCCTCCAAAGTTGTTGTCGAGACAGTACCGTCCTCTATGCCCTCCCTCACAGAGACGACGTTTTATCTCGTCAAGCTCTATACCTATAATCACGAAGCAGTCTTCGGATTCGTGAATGATGAACAGGGCCTTGAGCTTAATGGCATCGGACAAATTGCCGCTGATGAATGGCAGCGTTCGGCGCGGGCATACATGTCGCTCAAGCTAGATAAGTGGGTACTTTTGCCTAACCGTTTAGAAGGGATTGTGAGCTTGGGAGACGCGAATAGCAGCAACGGTTATGGCGCCTACAGCAGCAAGCCACGATTACTCTCTTCATTTGTTGCTAGCTATAAAGCGGCAGCAGCAAAACGCATTAATCTAGCGAGAAACACACCGGGGCTGCCACTTTGGCAACGTGGATACCAAGAGCGGTTTATTCCGGATAGTGCTATTCTCAAGCGCGTTCAACAGACCCTTGAACAGCTATAAAAGACAGCTGCTCAAGGCCTTAGCCTCATATCTATCACCCTTTGGTGGTGCGCAAGACCTGTGGATGCTTTTTCTACAGGTCTTGTTCTCTATGGCAGCTAATGTCACCAAACACAGGTCTGGAACATCACCCTCCATTTTTATAACCGGACTTCTTCTTTGATGAGCTTATCCCAGCCAAGATCGCTGAGATTGCGGTTGCGACGTAAGGGCCGAGTGACCAGCTCTAAAATGTCGCGAGCATTGGCAAAGCCGTGAATTTGGGCAAAGGTGAACTCAACCGACCATTTGGTGTTGATCCCCCTTGCTTCTAAAGGGTTGGCATGGGCCATGCCGGTAATCACCAGGTCGGGCTGCAGCTGTTGAATACGCTGGATTTGGTTGTAGTTGTCGGGCTTTTCCGTAATTTTGGGTAAGGGCATGCCCATATCGCCGCAAGTCTTTTCGAGCAGGGCGAGTTCACCAGCTTGGTAGCGCTTGTCCATGTAGGGAATGCCGATTTCGGGAACGGTCATGCCACAGCGGATCAGGAAACGAGCCAAAGAGATCTCTAGCAGGTTATCCCCCATGAAGTAGACGGATTTACCTCGAATAATCCCCAGATACTCCTCTAGAGATTCCCAAATTTTGGCTTCTCGCGCCTCCAAACCTTGGGGCTCAATGCCAAAGACTGAGCAAATTTTCTCGACCCAGGCTCGCGTTCCATCCGGGCCAATCGGGAAGGGAGCGCCGATGAGTTTGCATTTGCGTCGCCGCATCAGTCCAGTCGCCGTCCGCGAGAGAAAGGGATTGATGCCGACAACATAGTCGCCTTCATCGAGCACCGGCAGCTCAGTATAGTGCTTAGCTGGCAGCCACCCGCCTACTTTCACACCTTGTTTTTTAAGCTCTAGAGTGATTTGAGTAACGATAGGATCGGGTACAGAGCCAAAAATAACTAGATTGGGATGCTCCCGGTATTCAGTCACCTCACTCAAAGCGTCGGATTCTTTTTTACGACCAAAGCTCAGCAGTTTTTGGATGCTGCCCCGGTCAGCTTTTTCTTCTGGCGTTGCTAGGTCGGCACTCGTGGGGCAACGCTGCACCATGGCGGCCAAGACAGTATCTTCACCTTGGGTAAAAGCATAATCGAGCCCGTTAGCCCGAGCCACGACAATGGGAATGCCAATTTCAGCTTCAAGTTTGGGGGCCAGCCCTTCGAGATCCATTTTGATAATCTCAGTAGTGCAGGTACCAATAAAAACAATGACAGAAGGGTTGCGATCGCGCTTAATTTGCTCGCAGAGCCGCTTCAATTCACTATAGTCGCTTAATTGAGCAGAGATATCCCCCTCTTCAAGCTCTGCCATGGCATAGCGAGGCTCAGCAAAAATCATCACCCCCATCGCATTTTGCAAAAAGTAGCCGCAGGTTTTGGTACCGATGACGAGAAAAAAGCTGTCTTCAATTTTTTGGTATAGCCAAGCCACACAGCTAATCGGACAAAACGTGTGGTAATTGCCAGTGTCGCAGTCAAATTCTAGATTTTGAGTTTGAGGTTTGGCCAGAGTCATGGGTTACTCCTTTAGGTGCAATTAGCAGAGAGTCCCAAAGTCCATACAGTTGCAGCTAGTAGCGGATTTGGAGCGATCGCCCCTTGCTTACTCAGAGGTCGTCGGCTGAGTCAGGCAGCATTTTCGCCTCTTCGTTTTCAGCATCCCAGGTGGTGGGCACATTGCCTTCATCAAGCACCATTTCAGGATCAAAATTG
The DNA here is from genome assembly GCA_039026015.1 of Cyanobacteria bacterium P01_C01_bin.70. Taxonomy (GTDB): domain Bacteria; phylum Cyanobacteriota; class Cyanobacteriia; order Phormidesmidales; family Phormidesmidaceae; genus Halomicronema. The sequence continues at coordinate 19,932 of JBCCNE010000021.1, forward strand.
AGTCCTAAGACTTCTATCAGCGCATCTTCGTCTGAGTTGAGCTGATAAAACGGCAACATTAGGTTGCCAAGCTTAGGCTCTAGCGCATTAACCACGCCCAAGATGAGTAATGACGAAGGACGGCGACCGCCATCTGGAGTTCTTACCGAGGTCATACGCATTTGCAGTTGCAGCCATTCTCGGTTCGATTCCACATAACCCAACCATTTTTGGCGAATAACCGATACGAAATTTTCGAAGAAGGCCATCGCTTTGCCTCAATCCGTTGCTTTTAGACGCCTCATGATAAATGAAATTTATAAAAGTGAGGTAATTTGCTAGCAACGTTATAGGGACTTTGGAGTTTGGTTTGCAAAAAACGTTTTATAGAGCTGGGATGGCAGGTTGAATAGGCTAGCTGTTTTAGCCCTCAATGCCGTGCAGCTCAGAATATGCGAATCGGTCAGACCATCATCAGATCCAGCTCCGACGCCTGCTCGGGAGCCTCTGCCGGCGGATTGAGATAGAAGTCTGACAGCAGAGCAAACAGTTCGCGATCCTTGGTTTCGCTGGGGATAACGCCTTCCGGCTGGGCCAAAATTTGATCAGCAATATTGAGGTAGTACTGGGTAACCGGGACGAGGGAAGGATCCTTTTCAGCCATTTCAAAGATGGTCTTGCCCTTGACCCGCGAGATGCGAATATCTTCAATCAGCGGCAGGATTTCCAAGACGGGCATAGTGACCGCCTCGACATATTTGTCAATCAGATCGCGCTTGGAGGTGCGGTTACCGATGAGTCCCGCTAAGCGTAGGGGATGGGTACGGGCCTTTTCGCGCACGGAGGCGGCAATGCGATTAGCGGCAAATAGAGCGTCGAAACCGTTATCGGTAACGATCATGCAGTAATCGGAATAGTTCAACGGGGCAGCAAACCCACCACACACCACGTCTCCCAATACGTCAAAGAGAATCACGTCGTACTCATCAAACGC
>JBCCNE010000022.1:0-20518 GCA_039026015.1 Cyanobacteria bacterium P01_C01_bin.70
AACTGCCGTCCGAATTTGCTCAATGCGCTTGTTTGCCGGAAAGAGAGGGTGCTTATTAGGATTGGCCGCAACAACTACAATCACCTTTTCAAACAGCAAGCTGCTTCGTTGGATGATGTCAAGATGCCCAAAGGTAATAGGATCAAAGCTTCCGGGATAAATTGCAATCACACAGTTGCCTCACAATAACTTTTGATCAGTGCTTATGGAGGCTATCAGAGCACAATTCACTGCCAGAAATAAAGTCGCCTTTAAAGGAGCGTTCTGATCTTAGAAACTGCTTTAGATGTTCGGGGTAAAGGCTCGTCAAAATTGGCTTTCAGCGGTTTTGCCTGAGTTTCTGTAACCTCTGCCGAGTAGGAAGCAGCCTACATTCATTAAATCTATTGTCACTTTTAGTGCCGGCATCTTGCGCGCGAGCAGCAAGATAGCACAGCAAATTAAATAGCCAGGCAGAAGGCAAAAGAATCAATGAAACGCTTACTATAAGAAGAATTGAGCGATTTATCGCGTTCTAACCAAAGTGTTCTAATCAAACTGCGATTTGCAATATAAAACTGATATGCCGTTTGCTAGGCAGGCTTTGCAGGCAACTCTTTAGGCACGCTCTTTGGCACCGCCGAAATATTTACTAGGAGGCATTATTAGCGCGATCTCCAGTCATCATGCCTTATACCATTTCTCTGGAATAGCACTACAGATCGGAATGGAGAGCTTGGGGAGCAAGGGGGCCGGGGAACAGGATGTGTAGCAAGAGTTTGGAGAATCTGTAGTACTCCAGCATTGACTATCCCGGTCGACTGACTCGAACAGGCCTACCCGATAGTGAGATCGCCACCTGGTCACGCTGTCCAAAACTGCATTAGGGCACATCTTTGAATAATAATGCTAGAAGCCTTGTGAAAAAGCGTCACCAGGCCCGTTCCAACTTCCTAAGCTAGGAGCTAAACTTCTCCTTGCTAAAGCATTGCACAGCTAAATAATGACAGCTCCTAGCAACCGTCAGGGGCGACCCAGACCAGCGGTTGGGCTTCATCGTTGCGCCACCGCATCCATCCTTCTTGGGTAGCCGCCCCCGGCAAACGCGTACAGCCCTCCGTCGGCTGCGTCACTCGTACGCGCATCCAGTCGCCTTCAAACGCAATAGGTTGAATCTGACTCTCCGGGCCAACCAACCCTAAAACGTTGACGTGAGCATTTTCTGGCGCGCCATAGAGCGCCTGTGAAAGACCATGTCGGCGAAATTCTACCCAGCCGGTATCAACAAAATGATTTTCCCAGAGTTCTACAACAAGATCGAGATTCCCCAAGTTGAGATGGTCAATATGAGCCCAGGCGCGCCCGGCTGGCGTGTACTGAAACTCGAACCAGCCATCCTCGCGGACTTGCATCACGGGGAAAGACGACAGGGCATAATAGGTTTGCAGCATCGAAAAGGAAGCGTCTTGACCGAGAGCAATCGGCGTCTGGCCGTTAGGCACCAGCCAGCCATTGATAATCCATCCCCAATGCATTCCATTCGGCTCGATGTAGATGGGAATCGCCGCTGACTGTAGCCAACCAGCCTCTAGTAGAGAGCTTGCAGTTTGCTCTGTGCCATCCAAAAACGACACATCACGAGGGCGTAAGTGCCCCACACCGATATCGTCTTCGGGGTTTGGCATTAGCCCCATGATGCCCTCAGCCTCGGGAACGCGCGGCATGGGTATCGATGCCGGCAGCGGCGGAACCGGGGGAGTTGTGCTGGCCTGAGCCAGCGCCTCAGCGGTTAGGGAAGGAGACATGGTGCTGTTGATTGACACTGTCGAGGCCACTGTGGCTGAGCGACTAAGTCCGCCGCTGAAGAGAATGGCAATTGATAAAAGAGTACTGATTCGGGCAATTTTTTTCTTCATCACAACCGCGATCGCCATCATTGGCAAAACAATTCATGTTGAGTAACCGAGGTTGATACCTGACGTCTCAACTTTAAACCTTGGCTGACTTGGTGCAATGCCCCTAACCCCTAGTCAGAGTCCAGATACCGATGTCTCAGTATCTGACTGTACAATCTACGACGCAGAGGCTGCAAAAACGTTTCGCCACTCCTCTCTTCCAATATTTCACGCCCAAAACCCGGAGTTTTCAAGCGCTGTCCAGATCTGGCCACAGCTCTCTCGCTTGAGTCAGCGTGAACTGACACCTACTTAAGCATTCCCAGATTAGCCGTCATCTCATCGCCTAGAGCCGCTAAATGGCATGTAGTTATGTACAATTCTCAGGCCTTACAAATACTGATGAGAGATAGTTTACAACTCTGTAAGGTAGTCATTGCAAAGCTGCTATGCTCTTGGGCTGATTCTTGAAAGGAAATCGCCCAAATTCTTGCCCCATAAAATCTCTAGGAGTTTCTAAGCTTTCCCGCATGAATTGGGTCTAGTGAGCATTATCAAATATTAAGAAATGCCCGTAGTAGGCGATCGCTTATTGCCTGGCTGATCCGTGTGATCACTCAGGTTTCCCCCTCAATTTCAGTCGATAGTGAAAGTGGATGTGAGGACTAGGCAGACCATTAAGAACTGTCAAAAGCTGTTCAAAAAATTAACAACTTTTGGCAGATTAGCACGTCAATTCAGGTACGTTTGACGAAGGTTCGCTTTCATATGAAAGGATTTTTATCTTATTTAACAGGATTTGTTGGGCCATACTTGGTTTGAGGTATGGTCGCCACATCGTTCTCCACACTAGGTTCCAGAATGAAAACTTCTTGCATAGTTCGCATCTCCTCCACAGTTTCAGCGTTCTCTGTTCTGACATTGATTGGCATAGTTCAAACTAACCCCGCCCTAGCCAATGATGATTTAGCAGACAGCCTATTGCCTTTGGAAACTCGTAGCGTCGATGTTCAAGCCGATCCAGAGCTGTTTAAGTCAGTGGCCAATCAAATCAATGCTTCTTATCAAGGTGCGCCAGAGGAGACTGATGCTACGGAGGTATTAGGAGCGGGCTTTCTGGAAGGATTGGTGGATGAAAACGGTGACGTTAATCTACCATTAGGCATCACTGTTTTTGATGCGATGGGCACAACTTCAGTAGGATTTGGGAGCAGCTTTTAGATAATTTTTAGGCGTTATTCTTGCCGTTTGTCAGACAACTTCTATCGATCAGAATAAGATTTACCCGGAATATATGCCGAGTAAATTCAATCAGAACACACTATGAAGATAGGCAAGAAACAGCCTAAGGGATCTTTTTTTGATTGAATAATTTAAAGTCCCTGTAAGAATCTTATTTTTTCCTCTCAGACATCTAGCGACTGCTGTTTTCTTTAGGCTTTGCTCTGCGTAGCTTGAAGTTGCTAAATCGTCTGCCGGCGAAACCAGATCGCCTCAAGGTCACCCTACATTCCTTCCGAAAAGGCAAAGCTTTAGCGCTAACCATGTCTGCAGGACTACACGATTCCGCCTGAGAAGATAATTACAAATTTATCGATGTCTTTAATAGGCGTCTGGCTCGCGAGTGCGATATCCGCGCTGCAAATATGAAGCTGGCGTGCATGCAATGCCCTCCAGCTAACGACAGATCACGATCGCCGCCTCAGATTTTGCGTCACACTAGAATAGGACAGTGATCAGGAGCGATTGCGATGGAGTGGCGTGAGGTATCGGGTAATTGGCTATACATTCCTTCGCAGCCCCGTGCCATCATTCATTTCTTGGGCGGGGCGTTCGTGGCGGCAGCCCCCAGCATAACCTACAAGCTATTGCTAGAAGCGATCGCTCGGCGCGGTTATCTGATCGTGGCAACGCCCTTTATCAATACGTTTGACCATAAAGCAATCGCTCAAGAAGTGCTCGTCACCCTTGACCAGGCGCTTCACTACCTAGAAAACCGCGTCACCTTAAAGCGTCTGCCTATCTATGGACTAGGCCACAGCATGGGCTGCAAAGTGCATTTGCTGATCAATAGCCTGTATGAAGTGGAGCGGGCAGGCAACATTTATATGGCGTTCAACAACTATTCAGCGCGGCGATCGGTGCCTTTTTTAGAGCAATTAATGGATTGGTCGCCTTCCTTGGCGGCAATGAATCAGATGGAGTTTACGCCTTCACCAGAGGAAACCTTTGACCTAATCGATCGCTACTATCCCGTAGAGCGCAATCTACTAGTTAAGTTTCGCAAAGATGACATTGACCAAACCCGGCCCTTGCATGAAGTGCTGATGCGTCATTTTCCGCAGTTGACCAGCGTGCAGATCCTGCCGGGAACTCACACTACGCCGATGGCGCAAGATCTTCCCTGGCAGCCGGGACGGCAGTTTAGCGCGTTGGATGCGATCGGACAGTTTGTCAAGCAGGAGTTTACGCGAGATCTGCGACAGCTTGAAGAAGTTATTTTAATGTGGCTAAATCCTCTAGGGGCGATGCGATCACGACAGCGACGTTAGAGCACCGCCAGCCCAGCTCTGATAAACATTAAGCTACTGGTTCCACAACCCTGTTGTTTGTCGCAGGCTGCTGAAGTCACCATTGCCGAGGATCAGGTGATCCAGAATGGGCACACCGAGAATGGTGGCCCCCTCCAGCAGTTGACGGGTTAGATGAATGTCTTCTTCCGATGGTTCGAGACTGCCGGTGGGATGATTGTGCGCCACGATGGCTCGGGTGGCTCCATGGCGAATAATTTCTCGAAAAATATCGCGGGGGTGAGCCAGCGTTTCTGTCGCCGTGCCAATGGTGATCACCTTCATCCCCAGAATGCGGTGTTTGATATCGAGGAACAGCACCGCGAACCGCTCTTGAGACTGCCACATCAGTTCGTGGCTGAGCGCTGCCGCTGCCACACTCGGATCGTCTACTACCGTTTGTTCTGGTGGACGCGACTGTAAAACCCGCTTGCCCAGTTCGATTGCCGCTAAAATGCTGGTTGCTTTGGCTGGCCCCACCCCGGGAATTTCCATCAGTTCCGGAGCCGAAACATCGCGCATCACACTCATCGCATCTCGCTGATTGGCCCCCAAACACTGCAAGATATATTGCCCCAACCCCACCGCCGAAAGCTTGCCGGGGCCTTGGCCTGTGCCTAACAAAATGGCGACTAGCTCAGCGGTTGCTAGGGTTTTGGCTCCGTGCGTCAAAAGCCGCTCCCGAGGGCGCTCGCTAGAGGGCATGTCGGTCACACGCACTTGATAGGTCGTCATCGCTGCACTTGGCTCGGTAAGGTAGATGGGATGAGCTGCTTACATCCAGTAAGCCCAGAGACCTTTCTGCTTTAACGGTGGGTAAGCCATATGAGTGCAGCGGATGCGAATGCAATTGATTATCGGCACTTACGCAAGCGACTAGGACGATTTAGCCTGCTAGATACCCCGCCGACTCTAACGGAACCAGAGCGGGCGGAAATTCGGGCAGCGCTACAGGCTTTTAACGAAGCCTCTGACTATCAAACGTTGGGCATTTGTGCCGAGACGTTGGCGATCGCTCAAGCCGCTATGGAATCTTATGTAACAGCGCTGAGCCAGCCTGTTCAGTTAAAGCTAAACGACCTTAGTGGCCCAGTCTTTCTCAAGTTCAATACCCTCGAGGGAGCTTGGTATCTCGATTGCTACAGCGGCAATAGCCAGGGAGTTTTAGTGTCATTTCACGCCTCAGAGCCAGAATTTGACTTGCTCAACGGCACCTACGGCCCCTTTCCTTTCGATTTATTTGACCGTACAGAGTAGAACATTGAGCTTGCTGGAGCCAGCCTGAGCCGGAGTCAGCTTTAGACACTTTCTAGATTGAATACGGTTTAGAGGTGATTCACAAACGCTGTGAACATATTTAATGTTGAGGTCTCTAGGCCTTTATATCAGCATTAAAGGCTCTAGGTTTTTGCATCAAGTTGACAGAAAAATCACTCAGTTCCTTGCTCAGCATTGATTTCAAGGCTGTTAAAGGTTCTTTTTACAAATCAGTTTTTAGGATGGGCTCTCAAGGAATCGCATCCGTAATTTTCCATACAATTTGCTTATCAGAATATGACAGCTTGAGTAGTGTCTTGGGGGCATTTAGGTTTGAAAACCTGCAGGATAGAACTGTAATTGAGATCAGGTTGATCCGAAGCTTAAAGGCACATCATGAACCAGCGAATTCACTGTCATAACTGTGGGAAAACCAAACTCCAGCGCATTCGAGTGCGGGGAATCAAAAAGTGCAGTCACTGCGGCTCTTTTGTCGATACTCGCCGTCGAGTTTGGTGGCGCAGAATTTTATCGGCATAGTCGTTGGTCGGATAGCAGGCGCAACGGTCCCGGCCTGATTGAGAACACAACGAGGTTTTGATAAACGGACAGGCTGTCTGCTTCGGCAGACGGCTTTTTTTAGGCCAAAATCATTTGCTTTCTGGCGGTTTTGCAGCCCGTTAAGGCAAAGAACTCAGAAGTTCCTGTTCTTGGTCAGGATAAGTATTTCATCAAGTAAGAAAATGCTGTCAATCAGTATGGCAGTATCCCACTATTTACAAATTCATCAACGCTTTTAAGGCAAGCATTTTGTCTTCAGCAGGAAGTTCACAGCACCAATATAAAACTGGGAGGCATCGAATCAAGACTGCTATTTGAGCCTGTCAAAATCAGGTTAAACATAAAAGTCATCACCAGCGAGGCGATATCAGTCAGGATAATTTTGTTGCCAAAAGCTAAAAATATCCCGCAAACATTAATTTGAGGTTGTCACTAATCTATCGCTCTTTGATGACTCTGGGAGGAAAAAATAGGAAATTTCGCTGGAGTTGTAACTAGAGCGATGACTGAGCCAGTTGAGGTGGCGCGGTAATGCTGATTCTGCAGGGGTTCTAGCGTTAATTGATGATGCGCCCTAGGATTGAAAGGTGCCCCATTGATTATCCGCGATGACTTCTGATCCTCAAGATACTCAAACGAATTCGACAGAGTCCATCTCGACAGAGTCCACAGACACCAATGCTGTTGAGTCTGCTCCTCCAGGAGCAGCAACCAACATGGCCGAAGCCCCTAGCTTTGGCTGGAATGCCTATGCTGAGCGCATTAACGGACGGTTTGCGATGGTGGGTTTTGTCGCGCTGCTGCTGGTGGAGCTATTTACCCACCAAAACTTCTTCACCTGGCTAGGCTTTTAGGCCTAACCAGCGAGGCAGGATTGCCGCTCAGAGCGGCATCCCAGTGTGTTCGAGCCAGCGATCGCTAGCGGATGGTCAGAGTGTACTGCCCCTGGTCGGAAGTTGAGTAACCGTTCACGATGATCAAGAAAGGCCCCGTATTGGGCACGGTGAACGAAACTTCCGAATTGGTGCTCCTGGATGACACATCGTCGTTTTCGGCGATTAAGTTGCCGCCGCTGTCAACCACTGCCAAATAGGTGTCAAATTCCGAGCTTTCTAGCGTAATTGTGACGGGCGTTCCGGGTTCGCCGTCGAAGGGATATTCGTCATAGAGGGTGCCGTCGGGAGCAACGCTGTCGCCTCGTGCTAGCAGCCCACTCTCTTGGAGAAGAATTGCCCCATCATTGGCTGGCGCAGTGGGCGTACCCGAGCCCAAACTGTCGTCCAACTCGCTCAAGCTGAGGTCATATTGACCCTGCTCCCCCCGAGAAAAAGAATTAGCAATGATAATGTACTCGCCATCGGCCGGCAGCGTGGTGATGACTCGGGCGTTGAGATCGCCGGCGCTATCATCATCTTCTAGGTACAGGCTATCGTTATTTTCACTCAGCACGATCAGATAAGAATCCAGGTCACGGCTCAACATTTCCACCGCGACTCGCTGACCGCGTCTGCCTTCAAACACGTAGGCGTCAAAAAAGCTGCCGTCGGGCAGCACATCGCTTTCAGTGTCAAGCCGACCAGAGATGATGTCATTCAGGGCGATCGCCGCTGGTTCGCGCCCGCCGCGATTACCGGCAGCACTGGCGGTTGTCAGCGCCGTACCATTATTCACCTCAGCGATAAAAGTTTCCACCTCTTCAACCGGAATGGCGAACCCAATCCCGATGTTGCCGCCGCTGCGTTCGGTGGTAAAGATGGAAGTATTCACGCCAATCAAACGGCCATCGCTGCCCAGCAGCGGCCCTCCAGAGTTGCCAGGGTTGATGGCGGCATCCGTTTGAATTAAGCCTCGCTCGGGGTCAATGCGGCTTACAATCCCGACTGTAAACGTGCCCTCTAAGCCAAAGGGATTGCCGATCGCAAACGCTCGCTGCCCCACCCGCACCGAGCCAGCGGGGGCAATATCGAGGGTCGGCAAGTTCTCTACATTGTCCCGCAGTTGAATGGCTGCAAGGTCAGCTCGACTCGTGGCAAATCCGACCACATCACCCGTAAACTCCCGACCGTCGGCTAAGCGCACCTGGGCGGTCTGACTGTTACCGACAACATGAGCATTGGTCAGAATCAGGCCATCTGGCGTCACAATGCTGCCGCTACCGGAGCCGGTGCCGGCATCTATCGCCACCACTGCGGGGCTAGCTAATTGATAAACCTCAATATTGGTTCGTTCTTCGGCTTCCTGAGCGCTCGCTATCATCGAGCGGTTCCAGTCATCAGGCAGCTCTGCTAAGGACGGCAGCCAGGTGCCTGACAGACTCAATCCAACCGCAGTTCCGAATACACAGGCGCTCGAACGAATACGGCAAAGCCACAGATTTTGCATTGTCTTAAACGCTTCTCACTAAAAACAGTGCCAATAGTTGAGGGGAGACGGCAGATCCCTGCTACACCATACTTACTCGTCCTCATTTATCCGGGTAGAGGACTGACTGAGTATTTTCTGAGAATTCCCTTAATAGTCATCCTAGCCTGACTAATTATGTGGAGGACTGGAATGTCCCGGTATCTTTGGGATCGCCGGATGACATTTGATTCAAGTAATAACTCAATTTGCTAACCGATACCCTCTCAAGCCAAGAGCCAACTTAATAATGGCAGGCTAACCATCGGCGATATTGGCGATCGCCGACAGCATTTCCCTGCCTGGGAAGGTGCACCCAACACCCTGGGAACCGGAGCCTCAGGTTATTTTTGGTGCCTCACTCGCTCTAGAACCGCTGTAACTATAAAATTCCCCTCTAAACAAAAGAATTCCCTGCGTTGAGAAAGGTTCCAACCGCAGGGAATTTAACTAAAGAAATGATTGAACTAGGGCCTTGTCAATACTCGAATTGGCGACTGTGTAGTTTGAGTTTGATTTTGTCCAAACTACACAACCTATCGTAACTAGGCTACTTGGCAGCCGCTGGCAGTTCAGGCGCTTGAATATGGGGTAAAAAGGCCAACGGCTGCACCTCTTCAATGGTCGCAAAGGCCCGATTCCGCAGACGATCTGTCAGGCTCAGCGTGGTGGAATCATAGATTTGCGTCAGCATCTTCGGATATAGGCCGAACCCAATGATGGGGACCAGCAGGCAGGCAATAATGAAGACCTCACGAGGTTCCGCATCCACCAGAACTTCGTGCTCGATCAGCTGCTTGTTTTCCGGCCCGTAGAAAATCTCCCGTAGCATCGTCAGCAGATAGATGGGCGTCAAAACCACGCCTACGGCCATCAACAGCACCGCAATCAGTTTAAAAGTGAACGAGTAAGCGTCACTGGTGGCAAAGCCCACGAAAACCATCAGCTCGGCAACGAAACCGCTCATTCCTGGCAGCGCCAGAGACGCCATCGAACAGGTGGTAAACATGGCAAAAATCTTTGGCATCTTTTTGCCGACACCGCCCATCTCATTTAGGACAAGCGTGTGGGTGCGATCGTACGTTGCGCCCACCAAGAAGAACAGGCTGGCGCCAATCAGACCGTGGGATACCATTTGCAGCACCGCACCGCTCAGGCCCAGGTTCGTGAAGGACGCGATACCGATTAGCACAAAGCCCATATGGGAAATCGACGAGTAGGCAATTTTGCGCTTAAGATTGCGCTGGGCAAAGGACGTCAGGGCTGCATAGATAATGTTGACAATGCCGAAAATTACCAGAATTGGTGCAAATACAGCATGAGCATCGGGCAGCATGCCCAAATTCATTCGAATAATGGCATAGCCACCCATCTTCAGCAGAATGCCTGCCAGCAGCATGTGGACCGGGGCAGTCGCTTCGCCGTGGGCATCAGGCAGCCAGGTATGCAGTGGGAAGATGGGCAGCTTGACCGCATAGGCAATTAAGAATGCCGCGTACATAAAGAGCTGGAACTTGACCGTGTAATCCTTCGCCGCCAGCGTCGTCATATCGAAACTGACCGCATCGCCATAGAAGGCCATCGCTAATGCCGCGACCAGAATGAATAGCGATCCCCCAGCGGTGTAAAGAATAAACTTGGTCGCTGCATAGAGTCGCTTTTTGCCGCCCCAAATTGACAGCAGCAAATACACCGGGATCAGCTCCAGTTCCCACATAAAGAAGAACAGCAGCATATCCTGCACAGCAAACACGCCCAACTGGCCACTGTACATTGCCAGCATCAGGAAATAAAACAGCTTGGGCTTTAGCGTTACCGGCCAAGACGCCAGAATGGCCAGGGTGGTAATAAAGCCGGTCAGCAAAATCAGCGGCATCGAGAGGCCATCAGCCCCTACCGACCATTTCAGGTCAAGCTGGGAGACCCAGGTATAGCTTTCAAATAGCTGTAGGTCAGAATTGCTGAAGTCATAGTTGAGATAAAAGGCCGCGACCAATAGCACAAAGTCGATTAGGCCAACGACGAGGGCATACCAGCGCAGCGTTTTGCCGTCTTTGTCGGGAATGAAGGGAATGAATAGGGCAGCGGTGATCGGTAACAGGATGGTGACCGTCAGCCAGGGAAATTGAGCCAGTTCCATAGGAAAATCTAAGGTTGCTTTGAGAAGGAGTTTTCAACAGAACTGCCGGAACAGTCCCCGATAAACGAACATAACGAACATATAGATTCTTATTAACGACTTTAGAGGGTGTTGAGGGGAATGCTCTAAATCGCAACAAGTTTTTAATTTATAAAAGAAATTTCCATCAAAAAGCATGGCTGACCAATGCCAACCATGCCTCAGCCGTAGACTTCCGTGATGGATTTAGGTGACGCCAGAGACCAGCACAAGCCCTAGCACCGCGCCAAACACAATCAGGGCATAGAACTGGGCACGACCATTCTCTAGATATTTCAGCCCCTCACCAGAGACCAGAATGATAAAGCCAGCTAAGTTGACGATGAAGTCTACAATCCGGGTGTCTATCGTCAGTGCCTGTTTTGCCAGCCTGCGGCAGCCCTGCACAAAGACCGTGTCATAGATCTCATCGATATACCATTTATTCTTCGAGAGCTTGTAGAGGGGCATAATCCGCTTGGCGATCGCTGCGGGATCGATCTTTTTCTGAGCGTACATCAGTACCGCTAGCGAAATACCAATTAGGCCAATGCCTACGGAAGAGCCCGCCATCGTAATAAATTCTGACCATTCAAACTCCGCCAACGCCTCCGACCAGGGCAGCAGGGCTTCAACTTCTTCGCTGGGCGGATGAATAAAGGCTTCAAAGTAATTGACAAAAGGCGTTCCCACCAGGCCAATCAGCACCGAAGGCACCGCCAACGCCATCAGCGGGAAAGTCATCGAGAAGGGCGATTCATGGGGCGTTTCAGCATGATGATGATCGTGGTGATCTTCCTCGTGAGCGGGTTCTAAAGTCAGCTCTTGGGGATTCATGGCACCGGGGCCGAGGGAAGCGCCCATCGCCATGAGTTGCTCACGCTTAAGCTGAGTTTGAATTTCCTTGTTAGTGCCGCGAAACTCGCCTTCAAAAGTACTGAAGTACATGCGGAACATATAGAACGCGGTGATGCCTGCGGTCAGCCAGCCGATCGCCCACAGCACTGGACTGACTTCAAAGGTCGAGCCCAAAATTTCATCCTTAGACCAGAAGCCTGCAAAAGGCGGGATCCCACAAATCGCCAGCGTGCCAATCAAAAAGGTAAACGACGTAATCGGCATATATTTACGCAATCCGCCCATCAAGCGCATATCCTGCGCCAGCACCGGATCATGACCGACTACCTCTTCCATACCGTGAATCACGGAACCCGAGCAGAGGAACAGCATGGCTTTGAAATAGGCGTGGGTCATCAGGTGAAACAAGCCCGCACCGTAAGCGCCAACGCCCATTGCCATCATCATGTAGCCGAGCTGGGACATCGTGGAGTAGGCGAGGCCCTTCTTGATGTCATTTTGCGTAATTGCAATGCTTGCGCCCATAAAGGCTGTGAAGCAGCCAACCCAAGCGATCGCGGTCATCACTGTCGGCAGTTCCTCAAATACCGGGAACATCCGCGCTACTAGAAAGATGCCCGCAGCCACCATCGTCGCCGCGTGGATTAAGGCCGAAATCGGGGTGGGGCCTTCCATCGCATCCGGTAGCCAGACGTGCAGCGGAAACTGGGCTGACTTAGCAACCGGGCCGAGAAAGACCAAAACGGCGAAGATGGTGGCTGCACCAGCAGTAAGACTGCCGTTTTCGACTAGGGCCGTCAAACGCTCGCCCATCACGTCAAACTCAAAGCTGCCCGTGGCCCAAAATAGGGCCAGCATGCCTAACAGCAGGCCAAAGTCACCTACCCGGTTGGTGATAAACGCCTTTTGACAGGCATCGGCAGCGCCATCGCGACCGTACCAAAAGCCAATCAGCAGGTAGGAACACATGCCCACCAGTTCCCAAAATACGTAGATTTGCAGCAGGTTAGGACTAATCACTAGCCCCAACATGGAGGAACTGAACAGGCTGAGGTACGAATAAAAGCGCACATAGCCTGGATCATGAGCCATATAGCCATCGGTGTAAATCATGACCAAAAAGGCCACCGTGGTCACAATCACCAGCATCAGCGAAGCGGCATGGTCGATGGTGTAACCCATGGTCAGCTTAAAGTCGCCCGCCGAAGCCCACTCAATGGTGCGGGTATAGGCTTCGTGGCCCTGCACTTGACTAAAAAAGAGTAAAAATGACAGCACCATTGCCGCACCGATCAGCGACACGATGAAAACGGCGGCAGGACGCCGCAGCGTGCTGGTCGTCTGACTGTAGCTAATCAACCCCGTGCCAACGATTGCGGCCCCGACTAGCGGTAAGACGGGCACAAGCCAAGCGTATTGATAAATGGGCTCAATGAATTCCATAGTTTCCTGGTGTTTTCTCGACGGTGCTGACCAATGAGCTGTCGAACCGCCTACATTTTGCCATACGCCTGGGCGCTGATTTTCATTCGCGCGACAGACTTCCGCCGTTATTTGCCTTAATCACTTGATTTCCGGCAATTATTTAGACATTTCAATGCGGTTGAGCGAGCCTTATTGTAGCTTTCGTCCTTTAGGTTAAGACATCTAGTCCCATATCGATGCTTAGCGCCTAAACTAAGGGCTTGCCGTCTTTTCCCAAACCAAATTGGCGACGACCATAAATCCCATCCAGGGCTCTCAAAAGAGATATGGGCGGCTGAGTCAGCTATCAATTAGGAAGCCTCAGCGTTTTTAGGGACTCGATGACATTTCTGCCAGCGTACTTATTGCTGACGCACCGCGATGAATTCAGTCTGCACTTTTTCGCCCGGTGTCTAACATCCAACTGTTGTCAGGCCAGAAGCACTGCCTCTTCGGGACTTATTCAAGAAGTCCTTTATGTTATTGGGTGAATAGCGTTTACTCGACGCCAAACCTGAGCCAGTAGGGGATGTTCAATCTTATGGATATTAAACAACTTCACCGCGATCGCTCATCAGCCGCAAAATCGACAGCGCCAGAATTACTAAAAATAGCACCAGTCCCACAGTGCAGGCGTAGCTTAGCTCTAGGTCTTGAAAGGCCAGCTCGTATACGTAATAAACGATAGTTTTGGAGCTGTTGAGGGGGCCACCCTGAGTCATGATGTAAATCTCTTCAAAGACTTTGGTGGCGGCGATTGCCGAAATCACCGTCACCAGGAAAAGATAGGGCCGCATTAACGGAAAGGTGATGTCCCAATGTTTGCGCCAGCCGTCTGAGCCATCGATCGCTGCCGCTTCATACAAATCGGGAGGAATGGTTTGTAGCCCCGCCAGATAAATCACCATGTAATATCCCAGCCCCTTCCAAATCGTCACCAGCATAACGCTGGGCAGCGCCAGCACCGGACTTGTCAGCCAGGGCACGCCACTTTCGGACAGCCCCAGCCCGATCAAAATTTGATTAAAAAAGCCGTTTTCCGCATAGAGCCAGCGCCAAGCGATGCCCGCCACCACCATCGAGATGACTACCGGGGTGTAGTAAGCCACCCGAAACCAGCGCATGCCCCGCAGCTTTTGGTTCACCAAAATCGCCAGCAGCAGCGGCAAAATCGCCAGCACCGGCACCACGCCAATGAGATAGAGCAGCGTATTTTTGACTGTCGTCCAAAAGGTGCGATCGCGCAGCAAGTCCTGAAAGTTCTCTAGCCCAATCCATAGAGGCGGCTGCGTTACGTCAAAGCCGTAGCTGGTGAAGCTCAGGTACAGCGCCTGAATGGCGGGCCAAAAAACCGTTAGAGCCAACACCGTCAGTGCCGGAGCCAGGAAGAGGTAAGGGATCAGCGATCGCCGCAGGTATAGCTGTTTAGAATTTGCCAATGGCGTCACCATATCAACTCGTGAAAGCGGCTCACTACGACCATTTTTAGAAGCCTGAAAACCGACTTCTGAAAAGTTGCTAAATCATTTTAAGGTTCTCTGTCGCGCCTGAACACCTGCCGCGAGCGCCCCATCAGCTACGGCAACCATAAAGATAATGCTCGGTGGGCGGGTGAATATTGAGTCGATAGTTGGCCGAGGTTTTTATTAGCAAATCCTCGAAGGCAGCTTTATAAGAAGCCGCATAATGGCGTCTGACCAGGGCAAAATCGTTGAAAGAAGAATTGGCCTATTGGGAATGTTAAATCTACATCCGCTGTACTTGTCTATAATCCGATATGCATGCTTCGCTGTCAGATAACGAGCTATCGAGAATTGCCAAGCTGCACGAGTACCGCATTTTGGATACGTTGCCAGAAGAGAACTATGACGAGATTGCTGATTTAGCTGCCTACATTTGCGAAACGCCTGTTGCCTTGATCAGCCTAATCGACACGAATCGGCAATGGTTTAAAGCCAAAGTTGGCCTTAAGACTTGTGGAACTCCCAGAGATGTGGCTTTTTGCGCCCATGCACTGACGCAAAAAGAGATTTTGCTGGTGTCCGATGCTCAGACAGACGCGCGATTTGCCCAAAACCCGCTAGTCACTGGTGAGCCTTATATTCGCTTTTATGCCGGTGCTCCCCTGATTACCCCCGACGACTATGCTCTGGGCACCCTTTGTGTTATCGACTATCAGCCTCGTACTCTGTCAGCCAAGCAAATTAATGCGCTACAGGTTTTGAGTCGTCAAGTCATCACTCAGCTAGAGCTGAGGGCCAACCTGACAAAATTGCAGACCGAAATCAAAGAACGGCAGCAGGCGGAAGCGTCACAACTACACCTCAGCAGCCTTAACAAACAGCTGGAGTCCCTGGTGCAAGCCCGCACTGAGGCCCTGCAAGCCGCCAAACAAGAGTTAGAACATCGGGTAGAGAAGCGCACTGCAGAGCTATTTAACAGTTTGCAGCAGCTCAGAACGACTCAAGAGAAACTGAGAGCGCGGGAAAGCCAGCTGATCCATGATGCGATGCACGATAGTCTGACAGGGTTACCAAATCGCACCCATTTTCTCAAACGGTTGGAGCAGGTTATGCAAGCGTCTCGGCAGACGCCACAAGCCTGCTACGCAGTGCTGTTTATTGATCTAGATTCCTTTAAAGCAATTAATGATAGTCTCGGCCATGAGATCGGCGATCGCGTTCTACAACACCTCGCAAATCGTTTGAAAACCTTTATCGATGCCGATGACTTTCTAGCGCGCTTGGGCGGGGACGAGTTCGCCGTTTTGCTCAACGGCATTCACAGCGCCGCCAAGGCAAAAACTGTTTCTAGACAACTTCAATCTCAGCTAAATCGCCCCTTAGAAGTTGGCCAACATGAATTTGTCGTGAGTGCGAGCATTGGCTTAGCCTTCAATGTTGACAATCATGGTCGCCCTGAGCAAATTTTGCGAGAAGCCGACATTGCGATGTATCAGGCCAAGCGCTCAGGAAAGCGATGTTGCGTCATTTTTAACACTCAGATGCAACAGCAAGCAGCCCAGCGACTACAGTTGGAAAGTGACTTGCATCAAGCCTTGCAGCGTCAGGAATTTTGTCTGCAATATCAGCCAATCTTGGATCTCAAAACTCAAGAGTTAGCGGGGCTCGAAGCCTTAATCAGGTGGCAACATCCACAGCAGGGTCTGCTCAATCCCGGCCATTTTATTCAAGTTGCAGAAGAAATTGGATTGATTCACGCCATCGGCTGCTGGGTGATTCGAGCGGTCTGTGGGCAGATGCAACACTGGCAAACTGATTTTCCCGATTTCTTCACGACGCGAAATCTGGTGATGCACGTCAATGTGTCTCCTTTGCAACTGCGCTACGGAGACTTTATCCGGCAAATTGAGAAAGTGCTGGCAGTAACTGAAATTGCGCCCGAAAATCTGAAGCTGGAAATTACTGAAAGCTGCATTGTGGAAGATTTCTTCAAAACGACGGATGCCTTAAAAAAATTAAAGCAGTTGGGCTTTCAGTTATGTATTGACGACTTTGGTACCGGATATTCGGCGCTAAGTCGCCTGCATCAAATGCCGATTGATACACTCAAAATCGATCGCGCTTTTATCAGCAATTTAGAAACTGACGTGTCTATTAAAAAGATTGTCAAAACCATTTTGGTGTTGGCCCATGGTTTACATATGAACGTTGTTGCTGAAGGCATTGAAACGCCCAGTCAGATGAAAACTTTGCAGTCTTTAGGATGCGAGTATGGTCAAGGCTTTTTATGGTCTAAACCGATTGATGCCCATGCGATTACTGCCTATTTTCGATAATAAACACGAGCCACGGAGCCGATAGTGGGAATGCATTAGCAATATTAATGATGCGCGGCCTAATGCAGCCTAATGCGGCGGTAATAGAAGGAATTGTGGGATGGGTGGGAGCGATCGCTCCTCGCATCGAAGGGATCAAGTGGGAGTGGGAGCGATCGCGTCAAGGCAGCCAATATTCAGCAACCGCAGACTCCGCTCCAGAGGCTCTATCAATCGCTTTGTATTTTCCTAAAACAGTAGCCAACTAATAAGCAATGCTAGTGCTAACCCCACGACAACCCAAACCCAAAATGGCAACTTTTGCCGCTGAGACTTTGCTGGCGGCGACACGCCAATCTCAGGCACTTGCTTCGACTCTACAACAATTCTTCGCCCTAAATCATGAATTGCCGCATCACAGTCTTCAACTTGCTTGGGCAAGTTTAACTCGGCATAAATTGCTCTTGCGCCCTGGTAGCAGTCTCGTGCCTGCCATTTATCATCTAGCCTTGCTAAGGGATTAGCTTTGTTGAATAGAGCACTTGCTTCGCCGCGGCGATCGCCTGTCTCACGATCAATTTCTAGCGCTTGCTGGTGAAAATCAATCGCCTGCTGATACTGACCCAGCGAATAGTAAGCATTGCCCAAGTTGCCTAGAGCCTTCGCTTCGCCGCTGCGATCGCCAATCTCACGGGCGATTTTCAGATATTGCTGGTGAAAATCAATCGCCTGCTGATACTGACCCAGCGAATAGTAAGCAATGCTCAAACTGCCCAGAGCATTCGCTTTGCCTTGGCGATTACCCATCTCACGAGCGATTTCCAGATGTTGCTGATGAAAATCAATCGCCTGCTGATACTGACCCAGTGCATTGTAAGCATTGCCCAAGTTGCCTAGAGCCTTCGCTTCGCCGCTGCGATCGCCAATCTCACGAGCGATTTCCAGCGTTTGCTGATGAAAGTCAATCGCCTGCTGATACTGACCCAGCGCATTGTAAGCATTGCCCAAGTTGCCTAGAGAAGCCGCTTCGCCTTGGCGATTACCAATGTCGCGCTTGATTTCCAATGATTGCTGGTGAAAGTCAATCGCCTGCTGATACTGACCCAGCGAATAGTAAGCATTGCCCAAGTTGCCTAGAGCCTTCGCTTCGCCGCTGCGATCGCCAATCTCACGAAAGATTTCCAGCGTTTGCTGATGAAAGTCAATGGCCTGCTGATACTGACCTAACGAACCGTAAGCAATGCCCAAGCTGCCCAGAGCATTCGCTTCGCTTTGGCGATTACCCATCTCACGAGCGATTTCCAGATGTTGCTGATGAAAATTAATCGCCTGCCGATACTGACCCAACAAATAGTAAGCATTGCCCAGTTGATTGAGAGTGCCGCCTTGGCCATTTCGGTATTGCAGTGCTTGGTAATGCGCCAGGGCCTGCTGGTAATAAGGCACAGCTTGAGCCGGGCGACCACAGGCACTTAACGCATCGCCTAAGTTGCGGCGTGAGCGGGCCTCTCCGGCTGCGTCTTGGTGGGCTTCAGCGTGGGTTAAGGCTTGCTGGTACTGCGCTAGGGCTTGCTGGTAGCGATACTCGCGCTTATAGGTATCCCCCAGGGTATTGTGCAGGGTAATGAGCAGCGGCGACTCGGGTGAGGTCTCAGTGAGGGTGGCGATCTGCTGCTCTAGGTCGGCAATGGGGATTTGGCTGTCGGTATTGGTGGGCTCTGTGACCTCGCTCATCAGCGGTGATGGCAGGTCATCAGGTGGGGCAGCCGCCGTAAAATAGAGTGGAGAGGCGGCAAACTCGAAGACGCCGCTGCGCCAGCTCCAAAAGTCCGGGGCGCGTTGGGCCAGTCGCGTTGCCACGTCATCCGGCAGCCACAGCACAATCGGAAAGTTAAACCGCAGCAGCGCCTCCCGCGTCCACTGCAGCGAAAAGAAAAACTTCTCCTGCTCGGATTTTTCCTCCGTCAGCCGCACCCCTAGCAGTTCCCCCGCATTTAGCACCGTCACCACTGCCGGGTCGCCGGTTTGCAGCGCCGGTTCTCGCTCTACCAATGCCGTCAGCGCGGCTTTTAGGCTGGGGCGCTGGTGGCTCAGCCGCACCTGGCGAGCCACCAGCCCCGCCTCTTTAAGCTCGGCCTCATAATCGTCAATCAGTCGCGCCTGCAGGTTGCGGTCATCACACACCGCCAGCAGCAGGCCTAACTGCTGCGGCTGTGCTTCAATCGACAGCACCAGCTTTCTCAGTTCATATTGGTTCGCGGCATCTAAGTCAGTCGGGGGCATAGTGTGAGCGATTGCCCTCATATTTAGGACTAAATCAATTGCCGGCGACGCAAAATATCAGCCACCAGCGGATGCAGGTCATACCAGAGGTCATCGTTCTCATATTCCAACACATATAGCGAGTGCAGTAATTCCAAAAACTCGCTACTTTTTGCGTTAGGTGGCGCAAAGTTTTCGTAAGTGATTTTTAACAGCTCAAGGCGATCGCTCCCGAGGGTGCGGGCAAACTGGTTGCGCAGATTCTTGGCCGCTTCTTGCAGAATATCGGCATTGATTTTGACCACTTGATCCTCTTGTTCGGGATCAATTCTTGCCATACAGATACGGCAACATTCTTGGCCAATACGTACCAGCTCTCGCAGCACGCCACCACTTGATAGCACGATTTCGCGCTTGATCTCTGGCTCGATAAGTTCTTCCGGAATTCGTTTTTCCAGCAGGCGCTGCAGCGTCGTCACATTCGCTTCGATAGGAGTGGCACTCGCCTGACGTGCCTCTTCGCGCCCATAAAATTTCGTGACGGGCAGCATGATAATGGTGCTGTCAGATTCCAGCGTAGCAACTAGCCGAGGCTCACGAATCACTGCGACTGGAATGGTAAAGACGATGCGAATCTGGGGTGAGAATAACGCTTTGACATTGTCCTGAAAAATGGGCCGCACCACGTCTAAGTCTAGTTTGTCTAAATCATCGATGATGACGACAACTTCCTTTTGTCTGGTCGTTTGAATCGTTGCGGCGATTTTATTGATTTGCTCAGAAAGTTCGGAAACTCGACGCTCGTAGGTTTCGCGAATAATCTCTCGAAATGCGCCTTCCCTCTGGAGCTTGCCGCTGAACAAACCATAGAAATCTACGCCTACGCCTAACTCCTGCTTAAGCTGGTCGGTATATTCCCGCGACTTCGTTTGAGTGAACCAATTGATCAGCGCCTTCTTCGTACCTTCGGGAATCGGCATCTGCCGCTTGGTGGCTTGACTCAGCAGCTTTAGCGCAATGGAGTAGAGAATGTTGATGTGGTTGACATCTGACATCTCGACCATATCCGCAATGGAAAAGCGAGCAACATAAAAGCCCGCTTCTTTCATTTGCTCTGCCAACTGCACAAGCAAGGTGGATTTGCCAGAGCCACGGTGCCCTGTGAATATCAGCTTGCCGTTGACCTCTGAAGCGAGAATTGCGTCGCTCAGGTTTCTCAAGGCTTGCTGACCGTACTTGACCTGAAACTTTTCAATCTGGTCAGCTTTTGACAGCGGAAACAAGTTGAGGTCGCGGTACACCTGAATAAATTGCGCCTTGCGATCGCTCACCATAC